>JBBIPI010000221.1:0-2600 GCA_037442985.1 Clostridiales bacterium | reverse complement strand
AAAGCCTGCCAGCAGAACTTTCTGTCGTACAACCGGCTCCGCGAGTGGGTCGACATCCACCACCAGCTTGCCGAACTGGTCACCGAGGCGGGGTTCCCGCCCGGCCGGCGGCGGGAGGCCCGATGGCGGTGCCGAAGAAGCGGACGCTCCCGTAGAGCGAGGTGACGATGCCCCGCTCGGCCGTCCCCACGGCCCCGGTCACCAGGGTGTTCACCGCCGGGAGGACCAGGCCGGCGGCCAGGCCCAGGGCCGTCATGGCGGCGGAGAAGGCGACCAACCCCTGGAAGAGCGCCTGGCCGGCGGCCAGGGCGGCGCCGGCCAGGGCCAGCCCGGCCAGCACCACCGCCTTGCTCCACTTCCGGAGGCGTCGCTGGAGGAAGACCCCCGCGAGGTAGGAGGTGGCCGACATGGCCACCACCGGCACGGCCAGCACGAAACCCTTGCGGAAGCCGTCCACGTGCCAGCGGCTCTCCAGGATGTCCGAGTAGTAGCTCAGCAGCCCGAAGAGGAGCAGGAGCGTCACCATGCCGGCGGCGAAGGCGGCCAGGAGGGAGACGCCCCGCTTCCGCCAGGTCTCCAGGAGCGTCTGCCCGTACTGGCTAAGGCTCGTGTGCCGCCGCTCCGCCCGGCGCGGCTCCTTCACCAGCAGCCAGACGGCCGCCGCCGCGGGCCAGGCCAGGGCCGGATAGACGTAGTACGGGGCGTACCAGGTGAGCAGGGCCACGGCGGCGCCCAGGATGGGCGCGACCACCTTGCCCAGGCCGTTGGCCGCCTCCAGGATGCCCAGGGCGCGCGGCCGCTCGCCGCCCGGGAAGAGGTCGCCGGCGAGGGCCATGGCGATCTGGTAGAGACCGCCACCGCCGATCCCCTGGAGCGCCCGGGCTCCCAAGATGGCCGGGAAGGGCGACCGGAGGAGGAGCGGGGCCAGGCCGGCCAGGAGACCCCCCAGGCCGAAGAGGAAGAGGGCGGGCACCATCACCGCCTTGCGGCCGACGCGGTCCGACAGGTAGCCGCCCAAGGGGATGACCAGTCCGGCGGGCAGGGAGAAGGCCGTGATGATCAACCCGACCCGGAAGGCGTCCACGCCCATGGCCTTCTGCATCGCCGGCAGCACCGGGATGAGCATGGAGTTGGACAGGACCATCACGAAGGGGACGGAGCAGAGCGTCCAGAGGCTCACGCGCGCCGCCTTCACGTCTTGTCTGCCACCTACCCCCGCCTGGACCTTTGTAGCGTCTCCGCGCCGCCGCAGCCATATACCGGCGGCGCCGGCAGGAGGTAGCGGCGCGCGGACGAATCACCGCTGGGGGGTGAGGCCGGTGCATCGGGCCAGGATGCGGCGCAGAGCCGCCCTGCGCCTGCTGCTGGGGCTGGTCGCCCTGACGGCCCTCTTCCTGTTCCTGCGCTCGGACCTCTTCGCCGTGCGCCAGGTGACCGTCAGCGGGACCGAGGTCCTCTCCGCCGACGAGGTGCGCCACCTGGCCGGCCTGGACCGGCCGCTGCTGATCTGGCAGGTCTGGCCCCGGCTGGTGGAGCGGCGCCTGGCCGGTCACCCGCGCGTGCAGTCGGCCAGGGTGACCCTGGGCTGGCCCGGGCGCGTGCTGCTGAAGGTCACCGAGCGCCGTCCCGTGGCCTATCTCTCCCTCTCCTCCGGGTTCGCCGAGGTGGACGCCGAAGGCCGGGTGCTGGGCGTCGGCCGCTGGCTGCGGGGGGCGGGCGAGCCGGTGGTCACCGGCCTGGACCTGGACGACGTGCGTGCCGGCATGCGCCTGCGCGACCCCGCCTCCCTGCGGGCCGTGGCGGTGGCCGCCGCCCTCGGCCCCTCCGGCCGGGCCCGGGTGGCCGAGATCCACCTGGCCGCGGGGGGCGAGGTGGTCCTGTACACGCTCGAGGGGCTGCCCGTCTTCCTGGGCGTGGAGGAGCGCTGGGAGGAGAAGGTGCAGGCCCTGGAGGGCATCCTCGCCAGCCTCTCCCGTCCCGCCCTCGCCCATTACGTCGACCTGCGCTCCCTGCGCCGCCCCGTGGTGAGGATGAAGGAGCCGGAGCAAGCCCGCGTTCCGGCCCCGCCCCCGCCGCTCGAGGGACTGCCCTGAGGCGTCCAGGAAGGGGAAGGGCGGAAGGCCAGCGAACTCCCATTCGATTCGACCCCGGACGGAGGTGTCGGCATGGCCCGGCGGGACCTGGTGGCCGCGCTCGACGTCGGCACCACGAAGGTCCTGGCGCTGGTGGCCCGGGTGGAGCGGGAGCAGGCGAGCATCGTCGGACTGGGAACGGCCCCTTCGCGCGGCATGCGCAGGGGCGTGGTGGTCGACATCGAGAGCACGGTGCGGTCCATACGGGAGGCGGTGGACAGGGCGGAGCGGATGTGCGGCTCACCGGTGGAGGCGGTCTATTTAGGCGTAGGCGGGACCCACGTGCAGTCGCAGAACACGCGGGCGGTGGTGGCGGTGACCGGCCGCGGCCAGGAGATCGGGCCCGAGGACGTGGAGCGGGTGCTGGAGGCGGCCCGGGTGATCACCCTGCCCCCGGACCGCGAGATCCTGCACGTCCTGCCTCGCCAGTACATCGTCGACGGCTACGACGGCGTGCGCGACCCGGTG
>JBBIPI010000220.1:0-2604 GCA_037442985.1 Clostridiales bacterium | reverse complement strand
GAGCGCCACCCCCTGCCCGGCCTGCGGGGGGCGGCGGCTGCGGCCCGAGAGCCTGGCGGTGACGGTGGGCGGGTACCGCGCCGAGGGCGGCAGGGACATCGCCGCGGTGACGGCCCTCTCCATCCGCGCGGCGGACGCCTTCTTCGCCTCCCTGCCCCTCACCGAGCGGGAGGAGCTGATCGCGCGGCAGATCCTGAAGGAGATCCGGGCGCGGCTTCGCTTCCTGGTGGACGTGGGCCTGGACTACCTCACCCTGGACCGGGCGGCGGCCACCCTCTCGGGCGGCGAGGCCCAGCGCATCCGCCTGGCCACCCAGATCGGCTCCGGCCTGGTGGGGGTGCTCTACATCCTCGACGAGCCGAGCATCGGGCTGCACCAGCGGGACAACGCCCGCCTCATCGCCACCCTGGAGCGGCTGCGCGACCAGGGGAACACGGTGATCGTGGTGGAGCACGACGAGGAGACCATCCGGGCGGCCGACTGGGTGGTGGACATCGGCCCGGGGGCGGGGGAGCGGGGCGGCCGGGTGGTGGCGGCGGGGCCGCTGGCGGAGGTCCTGCGCTGCGAGGAGTCGGTGACGGCCCAGTACCTGTCGGGGCGCCGCCGCATCCCGGTGCCGCCGCGGCGCCGGCCGGGCGAGCGCTGGCTGGAGGTGCGGGGGGCGCGCGCCCACAACCTGAAGGGAATAGACGTGCGCATCCCCTTGGGGCTGTTCGTCTGCGTCACGGGTGTCTCCGGGTCGGGCAAGAGCACCCTGGTGGACGAGATCCTGTACCGGCGGCTGGCGCAGGAGCTGCACGGGGCGCGGCTCAAGCCGGGCGCCCACGACGAGCTGCTGGGCCTGGAGCACGTGCGCAAGGTGATCCAGATCGACCAGTCGCCCATCGGGCGCACCCCCCGCTCCAACCCCGCCACCTACACCGGGGTCTTCGACTTCATCCGCGAGGTGTTCGCCCTCACCCCCGAGGCGCGGGCGCGGGGATACAAGCGCGGCCGCTTCAGCTTCAACCTGCCGGGCGGGCGCTGCGAGGCCTGCCGGGGCGACGGGATCATCAAGATCGAGATGCACTTCCTCCCGGACGTCTACGTCCCCTGCGAGGTGTGCAAGGGGAAGCGGTACAACCGGGAGACCCTGGAGGTGACCTACAAGGGGAAGACCATCGCCGATGTCCTGGACATGGACGTGGACACCGCCCTGGCCTTCTTCGAGGCGCACCCGGCCATCCGGCGCAAGCTCGAGACGCTGCGGGACGTGGGCCTGGGGTACATCCGCCTGGGGCAGCCGGCCACCCAGCTCTCGGGGGGCGAGGCGCAGCGGGTGAAGCTGGCCACCGAGCTCTCCCGCCGCAGCGACGGCGGCACCGTCTACATCCTGGACGAGCCGACCACCGGCCTGCACGTGGCCGACGTCCACAAGCTCCTGGACGTGCTGCAGCGCCTGGTGGACGCCGGGGACACCGTCATCGTCATCGAGCACAACCTGGACGTGATCAAGTGCGCCGACTGGATCATCGACCTGGGTCCCGAGGGTGGCGACGCCGGCGGGTGGATCGTCGCCGAGGGTCCGCCCGAGGAGGTGGCGCGGGTGGAGGCCTCCCACACCGGCCGCTTCCTGGCCCAGGTCCTGGAGCGCTCGGCGGCGGCCTCCCTCGCGTGACGGCGGCCGGTTGCTGCCGCCCGGCGCGCTTCCGGCAGGCTGCCGCAGGGTGCGCCGGCGGATGGCCCCGTTCCCCTCAGGGGGGCGGCGGCCAGGGCACCGCCTTGCGCGCCCGCAGGGCCAGGAAGAGGGGGATCTCCCGCCGCGCGTGGTCCAGCGCCTGCTCCCGGACGCCGGAGGTGCTCCTCTTGGGGCTGACCCACTCCTCGACGTGGTCCACCAGCAGCCCGGCGTTCCCCAGCGTGTTCACGTAGGCTTGCAGCGGCCGGTGGAAGTGCGGCGTCACCTCGCTGCCCAGGCCACGGGCGGCCAGGCCGGGGTGGACCTGGACCTCCACGGTCTGGCTGGTGAGGTACAGGCTCACGAGCCGGGACTGGGTGGCCGACTCCTCGTCCCAGTGCCAGCCCGAGTGCCTGGGAACGTAGAAGCAGGGATGCAGCAGGACGACGATCACCCGTCCCCACGGCTTCAGGGCGGCGCGGCAGGCCTCCCAGACGGGCGAGAGGGGCGCCAGGTTCTGGGCGGCCAGCACGAGCGTGACGGCGTCGAAGCTCCCGGCTGCGAGGCCGGCCTTGAGGCGCCCGTCCGCCTCCAGCAGGCGGGTGACGTCCGCCTCGGCGTAGCGGATCGGCGGCTCGATGCCCCGGCTGCGGCGGACGGCGGCGCGGAGGAGCGCAGGGGACGCGTCCACGCCGGTGACCAGGTAGCCCTCGCGGGCCAGGCGGCGGCAGAGGACGCCCTGCCCGCAGGCCAGGTCCAGCACCCGCGCGCCGGGGGCCGCGCCCGACGCCTTCAGCAGCCGCAGCACGCCCGGGAGGATCACCCGGCGGTGATGCTCGCTCCCCTCGTCCCCCACCAGCCGGTCGTACCAGGCGGCCACCCGCTCCCAGGCGGTCTCCGGCGCGTCGGGCGCACCACGCCGCCCGCCGCCGGCCCGGCGGGGTCGG
>JBBIPI010000219.1:0-2626 GCA_037442985.1 Clostridiales bacterium | reverse complement strand
CGTGTCCCTGGAGAACGGCTACCACGGCGACACCCTGGGTGCCGTCAGCGTCGGGGGGATCGACCGTTTCCACGCCGCCTTCCGGGACCTGCTCTTTCCAAGCCTGCGGGCGCCGTCACCCTACTGCTACCGCTGCCCGCTGGGGGTGGACCCGGCCCGCCGCCCGGAGGCGGGCCGCGAGCCGTCGGCCGCCGGGCACGCGCCGGGGGACGCTGCGACGGCGCCCCCCTGCGGCCTGGCCTGCGCCGAGGCGCTGGGCGCGATCCTGGAGCGGCACGCCGGCGAGGTGGCGGCGGTGATCCTGGAGCCGCTCGTCCAGGCCGCCGGCGGCATGATCACGGCTCCCCCCGGTTACCTGCGCCGCGTGCGGGAGCTGTGCGACCGGCACGGGGTGCTGCTGATCGCCGACGAGGTGGCCACCGGCTTCGGCCGCACCGGTCGGATGTTCGCCTGCGAGCACGAGGGGGTCTCGCCCGACCTCATGACGGTCGCCAAGGGGATCACCGGCGGCTACCTCCCCCTGGCGGCCACCCTCGCCACCGAGGAGATCTACGCCGCCTTCCTGGGCGAGCACCACGAGGGCAAGACCTTCTACCATGGGCACTCCTACACCGGCAACCAGCTCGCCTGCGCCGCCGCCCTGGCCAACCTGGACGTGTTCGAGGAGGAGCGGGTGCTGGAGCGCCTGCCAGCGAAGGTGACGCGGGTGGCCGCGGGGCTTGAGCGCTTCCGCGAGCTGCCCCACGTCGGCGACGTGCGCCAGCGCGGCCTCATGGTGGGGATCGAGCTGGTGCGCGACCGGGCGACCAGGGAGCCCTTCCCCTGGGAGGAGGCGATGGGGGCGCGGGTCTGCCGGCGCTCCACCGAGCTGGGCATGATCACCCGTCCCCTGGGGGACGTGGTCGTGTTCATGCCGCCCCTGGCCAGCACCCTCGCCGACCTCGACGCCATGCTGGACATCCTCTACCGGGCCGTCACCGAGGTGACGGCGGTCTAGCACAGCGGCCGGCGGCCGCGGCGTCCACACCCGGAGAGGGCCTAAGGTGTCGACCCCGCCCGCCCTCCCCGGCGGGTCGACGGCGGCACCCGGGGCGGCGCAGACCGCCGCACGTTGGCGGGATGGCTGCAGTTTCGGGCACGCACCGCGGTCCCGCCGCCTGGGAGGGGGTGGTACAATGGCTGTCAAAGGGGGTCCGAGCCCGATGCTCACCCTGGACCTGGCGCGCTTCGTCACGGACGAGGAACTGCTGGCCCTCGCCAAGCGAAACCCCGGCTACCAGTTCGAGCGGACGCGGGAGGGGAGGCTTCTCGTGACACCGACGGGCGGCGAGAGCGGGAGAAGGAGCGCCGAGGTGCTCTACCAGTTAAGCGATTGGAACCGACGTGCCGCGCTGGGGTACGTGTTCGACGCTTCTGCCGGCTTTCACCTGCCGGACGGTTCCCTGTTGTGCCCTGACGCCTCCTGGGTGGAACGGAGTCGTTGGGAGACCCTCTCGCCGGCTGAGCGCGCGGGGTTTCCGCCTCTCTGCCCCGACGCCGTCTTCGAGGTGCGCTCGCCGTCCGACACGGCGGCCGAGTTGAGGGAGAAGATGCGCACCTACCTTGCCAACGGCGCCCGGCTGGCCGTCCTCGTCGACCCGGAGGAGCGCGCCGTGGAGGTGTACCGGCCCGGGGCGGCGGCCGAGGTGCACCGCGACCCCGCTTTCGTCGCCCTCGACCCCGAGCTGCCCGGGTGCTTGTTGGAGCTGCAGCCCGTTTTTTCGTGAGAGCGTCCCGCCGGTCCCGCCGCGAGGTTCCCTTCTGGCCCTGGTTCCTGGGGCAGTCGGCGCCGGCCCTGCTCCTCCCGGCAGCCAGCGGGGTGGTAGACCTGTTCCCCTCTCCCTGGCGCGAGGGGCTGACCTCCGCCCTCGTGTGGGGCCTCCTCGTCCTGGCCTGGGCATGGCTCCGCTGGTGGTGGCTGGAGCGGTTGGAGAACGATCTCCTCCCGGACGGTCTGTTGCTCTACTCTCCCTTCGGGGAGGATTTCGTTCCCTACTGGCGCATCGCCGTCGAGCCACTGCACTGGCGCCCCTAGGGTTGGAAGCTGACTTGGGAGGACAACCTGGGTTCGGATAGCCGGTATATCCTGGCCTCCCGCCCGTTCGCAGGGGAACTCCGGAGGCGGGTGGCCGCAGCCCGAGCCAATGAGCATGGTGGGGAGCAGGCCCAGCCGTGAGGCTTGCGGGCAGCGGCCGGGGTGCCGGGTGCGCCAACTGCGGGCGTGTGTGCGGGGATCTGCGCTGAGCGGAAAGTTTGCGGCGCGGCTCTTCCCACGCCGTCCGGGGGCCACGGTCACCGCGACTGGCGCGTGTGGGTCGGTTGGGTGGAGATGATCGGGTTGGTGGCCATCCCTCTCCTGGCGACGGCAGAAGTGACAGGGGTTGACGGGGATGGAGGAGGAGAACGCCGGGGGCCGCGGGGCGCGGCGGTGATATGGTGATATGATGTGGGTGAGCCCCATCGTGGCGGCGGGGGTGACGCCAGCGTGGCAACCGTGGAGACGGGCGTGAGCTTCGAGGAGTTCCTCGCCTCCCTGGACGAGGATGCCCGGGCGGAGTGGGTGGACGGGAGGGTGGCAACCGTGGAG
>JBBIPI010000218.1:0-2640 GCA_037442985.1 Clostridiales bacterium | reverse complement strand
CGTCCTGACCCAACTCCTCAAGAACTACCCCGCCGAACTGGTCTACCGCGGCGGGCTCAAGATCTACACCACCCTGCGCCCCGAGGTGCAGAAGGCGGCCGAGGAGGCCGTCGCCCGCCACCTGGACAAGAACCGGCTCCCCCGGGGCAAGGAGCTGCCCCAGGCGGCGGTGGTCGTCCTCGACCAGGAGACCGGCGCCATCGTCGCCCTGGTGGGGGGCCGGACCCACGAGCGGATGCTGGAGCTCAACCGGGCCTGGTTCAACCCGGACGCCGGGTGCTGCACCCGCCAGCCGGGCTCCGCCTTCAAGCCCCTGGCGGTCTACCTCCCCGCCCTGGTCGCGGGGATGACGCCGGCCACCGTCATGGAGGACGCCCTCAAGACCTGGACGACCCCCCAGGGCCAGTGGACGCCCAAGAACTACGACGACAAGTACTACGGCCCGACCACCATCCGCGAGGCGGTGCGCCGCTCGGTGAACACCGTGGCGGTGCGGACGCTGGAGGCCATCGGCGTCGACGCCGGGCTGGACCTGGCCCAGCAGCTGGGGATCTCCACGCTGGTGCGGAGCGGCCCCCGCAACGACCGCAACCTGGCCGCCGCCCTGGGCGGCCTGACGCGGGGCGTGTCCGTGCTGGACATGGCCCGCGCCTACGCCGCCATCGCCAACGGGGGCCAGCGGCTGGACCGTGTCCTGGCCATCCGCCGGGTGGAGGACGCCGACGGCAACGTCCTGGAGGAGAACCGGCCGCTCAGGACGCGCGTCGTAGACAGCAGGCACGCCTACCTGATGCTGGACATCCTGCGCTCCGCCGTCGAGCCCTACCCGGGCGGGTGGCTGCGCGACGGCGCCCTCGGGGCCAACGCCCGCGTCCCGGCCCTGGACGAGGCGGGACGCCAGGTCGGCTTCTGGCCCACCGCCGGCAAGACGGGCACGACCACCGAGAACAAGGACATCTGGTTCGTCGGCTTCACCCCGCGCTACACCGCCGCCGTCTGGATCGGCTACGACAGCCCCGAGCGCTCCGAGACGCTGCCCCGCACCTTCCTCAGCAGCTGGCAGCCCGCCTGGATCTTCCGCGACGTCATGGCCGCCGCCCACCGGGGCCTGCGGCCGACCGATTTCCCCCGCCCCGCCGGGTTGGTGGAGCGCGAGGTGGCCATCAACTCGGGCCGGCTGCCCGGTCCCGCCACGCCGCCCGAATACGTGCGGCGCGAACTGTTCCTCGCGGGCACCGAGCCCACCGAAGTGGACGACACCTGGGTGCGGGTGACGGTGTGCCGGGAGCAGCCCGACCGGCTGTACAGCCCCCTCTGCGGCTGCACGCCCGAGGAGCGCTCGTTCCCGCGCGACCCGGGGCCGGGCGAGGACTTCGTCCCCTTCCCCCCCGAGGTGCCGCGCGCGCCCGCCCTGGCCTGCGACCGGAACGCGCCCGAGCCCCCCGCCACGGGCATCGACGCCGGCGGAGGCCCGGGCCAGACGGTCAGCCTCCGGCTCATCGCCCGCCGCGGCCGCCTGGACCCGGCGGAGATCCGCGTCCGTGCGGGGACGACGCTCCGGCTCGTCGCCTACGCGGCCGACGAGCCGCACCGCCTCGTCCTCCCCGAGCTGGGGTTGGACCTGGCCGTACCCGCCTCCGGAGCGGCCACCGGCGCCGTGACCCTCGCCCGCGAGGGCGCCTTCATCCTCCGTTGCGCCGACCACCCCGACGAACCGGGCGAGACCGTGCGCCTGGTGGTTCATCCCTAGGGGTTGGGGGGCATCACTAAAGCGAGGCTCCATTAGGCTAGTTTAACCGTTTAACTTATTAAAGTACTAAAAATCCGTTGTGACCCAACGGCTTGCCGCACCTTACCCCCCAGGGGTATTCAGCAACATAATAACAGGCCTATTTCCGCTTGGAGGATGACGGCGCTGGGGGTGGGCGGGAACGACGGATCGCCCTGTCGTAGAACTGTCAGTCGCAGTTCGTCGTCGGTACGGTGGCGACCGGATGACGGTTTCTGCATTGCGATTACAAGTGGAACCCGGGCTATTGACCCTGCCCCGGCACGCGCTGCCAGTAGCAGGGGCCTGCCGGAACGCCCCATTCGGCAACGGAGGGGCGGCGATGCCCGCGCGTCTCCCGCTAGCCGCGGGCCTTGAGGCGCGCCACCGTGACGCCGCTCCCACCCTCGCCCTCGCCCCCCGGACGGTAGCTCTCGACCAGGCGGTGGTCGCGGAGGAACTCGGCCACCGCCCGCCTCAGGGTGCCCGTCCCCTTGCCGTGGACGATCCGCACCTCCTCCAGCCCGGCCAGGGCCGCGTCGTCCAGGTACTTGTCCAGCCGCGCCAGCGCCTCGTCCACCGGCAACCGGCGGAGGTGGATCTCCGTCGCCACCTCGCCGGCCTTGCGCCGGGCGAGCTCCCACGCGCCCCCGGGCGCCTGACGTGGCGGGCGTTCCTCCCCGGCGGGCACGGGCGCCAGCTCGCCCACGGGCACGTTCACGCGCAGGGCCCCCGCCTGGACGGTGGCGCGCCCGTCCGGCGACACCTCGACGAGGATGCCCTCCAGGGGCGTGCCCCGCACCCGGACGGCACGGCCGACCTCCGGCACCGGCTCCGCCGGAGCGGTGTCACCGCCGCCCGCATGGGCGGGG
>JBBIPI010000217.1:0-2649 GCA_037442985.1 Clostridiales bacterium | reverse complement strand
GCACGCCCGCCTCCAGGATCCCGGCCAGCTGGCGGCAGAAGACGGCCAGCTCCCGCCGGGGCAGGCGCCGCGGCCGGTCGAGGCCCAGGGAGCGGGCGAGGCGGCCCAGGTCCAGATCGAGCACCGTCGCGCCGGTGGCCGCCTCCGCACCGCCGGGGGCGCCCGGCGCGGCCCACAGGTCGGTCACCACCAGACCCCGCCCGCGCAGGGCGGCCACCGCCGCCCGCTCGTCGGCGGCCTCCACCTGCCCCTGCACCAGCCGCCCGTCGCGGTCGCGCGCCCGGTAAGCGAAGGCCGGCACTCAGGCGGTCACCGTCCCCTCCAGGCCCAGGTGGGCGCGGTACTCCTCCTCGGTGATCAGGCCGTTGTCGCGCAGGCGGCGCAGGTAGGCCTCCATGAGGCACATCCCGTAGCGCCCGCCCGTCTGGATGGCCGAGGGGATCTGGTGCGTCTTGCCCTCCCGGATCAGGTTGCGGATGGCCGGGGTGGCCACCATGATCTCCAGGGCCACCACCCGGCCCCGGCCGTCGGCCCGCGGCAGCAGGAGCTGGGAGATGACCCCCTGGAGCACGCCGGCGAGCTGGGTCCTGATCTGCGCCTGCTGGTGGGGCGGGAAGACGTCCACCACCCGGTCGATGGTGGCGGCCGCGCCCATGGTGTGGAGGGTGGCCATGACCAGGTGGCCGGTCTCGGCCGCGGTGATGGCGGTGGCGATGGTCTCCAGGTCCCGCATCTCCCCCACCAGGATCACGTCCGGGTCCTGGCGCAGGGCCGCCCGCAGCGCCTGGGCGAAGTTCTGGGAGTCGATGCCGATCTCCCGCTGGTTCACGATGCTCTTCTTGTGCCGGTGGAGGTACTCGATGGGGTCCTCCAGGGTGAGGATGTGGCACGAGCGCTCGCTGTTGATCAGGTCGATCATGGCCGCCAGGGTGGTGGACTTGCCGTGCCCGGTCGGTCCCGTGACCAGGATGAGGCCGTTGTGGGCCCGGGTCAGGCTGGCCACCACCGGCGGCAGACCCAGCTCCTCGAGCGTCGGGACGCGGCCCGGGATGGTGCGCAGGGCGGCCGCCAGGCTGCCGCGCTGGCGGTAGACGTTCACGCGGAAGCGCCCCACCCCCGAGAGGCTGTAGGCCAGGTCCACCTGGCCCGTCTCCTCCAGGCGCTGGCGCTGGGCCGGGGAGAGGAGGGGCTCGATCAGGCGGGCGAGGTCGTCGGGGGTGAGGCAGGCGTCGCCCACCCGGACCAGGCGGCCGTGGAGGCGCAGCACCGGGGGGGACGCCACCGTCAGGTGGACGTCCGAAGCCCCCGCCTCCACCGCCTGCCGCAGGAGCTCGTCGATGTCCACGCGCCGGTCCCCCCTAGCCCTCGTAGTACGCCACGCGCCGGACCTCCTCGAGGGAGGTGAGCCCGTCCAGGGCCTTGGCCACGCCGTCCTGCACCAGGGTGCGCATCCCCTGCTCCACGGCCACGCGGCGCAGCTCGTCGGCGGAGGCCCGCTGCACGGTGAGCTCCCGCAGCTCCGGCGTCATCACCAGCAGCTCGAACAGGGCCAGCCGCCCCTTGTACCCGGTCCCGTTGCAGTCGGCGCAGCCCCGGCCGCGCCAGGCGTGGACGGTGCCGGGGGGCAGGCCGAGCAGGAAGCGCTCCGGGGCGCCGGGCGGCACCTCATACGGCTCGCGGCAGGACGGGCAGAGGCGCCGGGCCAGCCGCTGGGCCACGGCGCCGATGACCGACGAGGCCACCAGGTAGGGCTCGACCTCCATGTCCAGGAGGCGGGTGATGGCGCTGGCGGCGTCGTTGGTGTGCAGGGTGGAGAGGACCAGGTGGCCGGTGAGGGCGGCCCGGACGGCGATCTCCACCGTCTCCAGGTCGCGGATCTCGCCGACCATGATGATGTCGGGGTCCTGGCGCAAGAAGGCGCGCAGGCCGCTGGCGAAGGTGAGGCCGGCCTTGACGTTGACCTGGACCTGGTTCACCCCCGGGATCTCGTACTCGACGGGGTCCTCGATGGTGACGATGTTCTTCTCCGGCGAGTTGAGGGCCATGAGGGTGGCCGTGAGGGTGGTCGTCTTGCCGCTGCCCGTGGGGCCGGTGACCAGGATCATGCCGAAGGAGGTCTTGATCAGGTCGCGGTAGCGGCGGAGCACGTCGGGCATGAAGCCCAGCCGGTCCAGGTCGGTGATGGCGCGCGACTTGTCCAGGATGCGCACCACGGCCTTCTCCCCGTGCACCGTGGGCAGGGTGGCCACGCGCAGGTCGACGTCCCGCCCGCCGCCGCGCAGGCGGATGCGCCCGTCCTGGGGGAGCCGCTTCTCGGAGATGTCCAGGGAGGCCAGGATCTTGATCCGCGAGATCAGGGGCGGCAGGAGGCTGGACGGGAGGCAGGCGACCTCCCGCAGGAGGCCGTCCACCCGGTAGCGGACGCGCACGTGGTCGGACTGCGGCTCCACGTGCACGTCGCTGGCCCCCAGGGCGATGGCGTCGTCGAAGAGCTGGTCCACCAGCTGGACCACGGAGTGCTCGTCCTGCGCGGCGCGCAGCAGCTCGTGGAGGGAGGCCTGGTAGATCTGGCGCGCCATCTCGACCGCCGCGGCGTCGGCCTCCTCGGCGGCCCCGCCCGCCCGCGCCGCGGGCTCGGAGGGCCGGGCC
>JBBIPI010000216.1:0-2664 GCA_037442985.1 Clostridiales bacterium | reverse complement strand
CCTGGCCGATCTCCTCTCCTGAACCTCGCCTAGGGGCCAGCGAGGCCAGCCCCGGCCGGCACCGGTCCCGGGGGCCGCCGATATATTGGTACCGGGGTGAGCCGGTGAGAGGCGGTTGGTACCCCCTGGTGGCAGGGATGCCCATGGATATAGCGGTCATAGGGGGAGACAGGCGGGAAAGCGCGGCGGCGGCGTACTTCGTGGAGAAGGGGGCCTCGGTCAGGGTCTACGGCCCCCCGTGGGGCCCGGAACTGGCCGGCGCCCGGCAGGTACGGAGCCTGGGCGAGGCCGTCGAGGGGGCCCAGGTGGTCGTCGGCCCCGTGCGCGGCATCGACCAGGACAACCGGCTGTACGGGCTGCAGGGCACGCCAGGGCTCTGGCTGACGGACGCGGTCCTGGACCGGTTCCTGCCGGGCGCCCTCTTCTTCATCGGCAAGGCCAACGCCTGGTTGCGCGAGAGGGCGGAGCCCAGGGGCGTGCGGCTGGTGGAGGTGCTGGAGCGCGACGATTTCTCGATCCTGAACTCCATCCCCACCGCCGAGGGGGCCATCCAGCGGGCCATGGAGGAATCGGACATAACCATCTTCGAGAGCGACTGCCTGGTCGTGGGCTTCGGACGGACGGGGCAGACGCTGGCCCGCGCCCTGGCGGGGCTCGGGGCCAGGGTGACGGTGGCGGCGCGCGAGCCCAGGGATCTGGCCCGCGCCTTCGCCTCGGGATACCGCCCGCTGGAGTTCCACCGCCTGGCCGAGGGAGCGGAGACGACCGACTTCATCTTCAACACGGTGCCGGACCTGGTGCTCACCCGCCCGCTCCTGGCGCGCACGCGGGTGAGCGTGGTGATCGTGGACATCGCCTCCGCTCCCGGCGGCACCGACTTCCAGGCGGCCCAGGCCCTCGGCCGCAAGGCCCTCCTCACGCCCGGCCTCCCGGGCAAGGTGGCCCCGTGCACCGCGGGCCGCTACCTGGCCCAGGTCGTCTGGCAGGTGGCCGTCGAGGGGCTCCTTCCCGTCTCCACCGGCAACGCCTGACGTCGTGCCCCGCCGGCGCCGCCGGCGGAGGGGAGGGAGCAGCCATGCGCCTTCGGGGCAAGACCATCGGCTTCGCGCTCACCGGGTCCCACTGCACCCTAGAAGAAGCCTTCGAGCCCCTGAAGCGGATCGTCGAGGAGGGGGCCGAGGTCATCCCCATCGTGTCGCACACCGTGGACACCGTGGGCACCCGCTTCGGGACCCCGGAAGGGTGGCGGGCGCGCCTGAAGGAGGTGACGGGGCGGGAGCCCCTCTCCACCATCCCCGAGGTGGAGCCCCTGGGGCCCGGGAAGCTGCTGGACGCCCTGGTGGTGGCGCCGTGCACCGGTACCACGCTGGCCCGGCTGGCCCACGCCCTCAGCGACACGCCCGTCACCATGGCCGCCAAGGCGACCCTGCGGAACCGCCGGCCCGTGGTGCTGGCCATCAGCACGAACGACGGCCTGGGGCTGAACGCCCTCAACCTGGCCCTGCTGATGAACGTGAAAAACGTCTACTTCGTGCCCTTCGGGCAGGATAATCCAGTGGAGAAGCCGAATTCCCTCGTCGCTCACCTAGACCTCGTCCTGCCGACGCTGCTGGAGGCGCTCCAGGGGCGGCAAGTGCAGCCGGTGCTCGTGCCCTGGACCGGCCGGCGGGCGGCAGCGGGGAAACCGATGCAGGAGGTTGTCCGGTAGATGCAGGGGATCCGCGTGGCCGTCGTGGGCGCTGCGGGCGCCGTCGGGACCCAGGTGGTGAGGCTGCTGGAGGAGCGGGGCTTCCCCGTCGCCGAACTGCAGCTTTACGCCACCAAGCGGTCCGCCGGGACGCGCGTCCGGTTCAAGGACGAGGAGCTCACCGTCCGGGAGTTGACCGGGCCGTCTCTGGACGGCGCCCGTCTCGCCTTCCTGGCCGTGGGAACCGAGGCCAGCCGCGAGCTGGCCCCGGCGCTGGCGCGCCAAGGCGTGACGGTCATCGACAAGAGCAATGCCTTTCGCATGGACCCGGGGGTCCCTTTGGTGGTGCCCGAGGTGAACCCGGAGGCGCTGGCGGAGCACCGGGGGATCGTGGCCAGCCCCAACTGCTCCACGATCCAGCTGGTGGTGGCCTTGAACCCCATCCGCCGGCGCGCCGGGCTGCGGCGGGTGATCGTCTCCACCTACCAGTCCGTGTCCGGGACGGGGGTGGACGCCATGGCCGAGCTGCGGGAGCAGACCCGGCAGGTCCTCGACGGCCAGGAGCCCACCCGCAAGGTGTACCCGCACCAGATCGCCTTCAACTGCTTGCCCCACATCGACGATTTCGACGCCAACGGGTACAGCCTGGAGGAGATGAAGCTGGTGCGCGAGACGCGCCGGATCTTCGGCGACGAATCGCTGGCCATCAGCGCCACGGCCGTGCGCGTGCCCGTCTTCGTCGCGCACTCGGAGGCGGTCACCGTCCAGACGGAGCGGCCCCTGAGCGCGGAGGAGGCGCGCGCGCTGCTCCGCCAGGCCCCGGGGGTCGTGGTCCAGGACGACCCGGGCCGCGCGGTGTACCCCCTGCCCATCGAAGCGGCCGGCCGGGACGAGGTGTTCGTGGGGCGGATCCGGCAGGACCTGGCCCTGGAGAACGGCCTCAGCCTCTGGGTGGTCGCCGACAACCTCCGCAAGGG
>JBBIPI010000215.1:0-2685 GCA_037442985.1 Clostridiales bacterium | reverse complement strand
TTAGCGGCGGCTGCTGCCGGGCGGTGGAGCAAGGACTGGAAGAGCGCCCTGCAGGAGCTGGCGCAGCGACGGAACGAGTTGCCGGTCTACGCGCTGGTCGGGACCACCGGACCCGACCACGTTCGGGTTTTCGAAGTGGCCGTGAGCGTCGGGGGCCGGGAAGTCGGGAGGGGGAGGGGACGATCCAAGAAGGAAGCGGAGATGCAGGCTGCGCGAGAGGCGTTGCAACGGCTGCAGGAGCTCTAGGGGGACGGAGGGGGAGAGTCATGGACGTTCTAAAGGTTTCAGCTACGTCGAACCCCAAGTCGGTCGCGGGCGCCCTGGCTGCGGTCTTGCGGGAGCGGGGGGAGGCGGAGGTCCAGGCCATCGGGGCGGCCGCCGTGAACCAGGCAGTGAAGGCGATCGCCATAGCCCGAGGGTACGTGGCACCGAACGGGATCGATCTCGTGGCCGTCCCGGCCTTTGCCGAGGTGCAGATCGACGGGAACGACCGCACGGCCATCAAGTTCGTGGTTGGGCCGCGGTAGGGCAACGACGCAAGCTGCCGCCAGCGGGCGGCTGTCCGGTTTCCGGTGCCGGGCGGCCGCTTTTTGGCGTCCGGGAGGCCTTTCCCCGTGTATTTGAAGGAACTGGACGTCTTCGGTTTCAAGTCCTTCGCGGAGCGCGTGCGCCTCACCTTCGAGCCCGGGTTGACGGCCATCGTCGGCCCCAACGGCAGCGGCAAGAGCAACCTGGTGGAGGCGATCCGCTGGGTCCTGGGGGAGCACAACCCGCGCGAGCTGCGCAGCCCGCGCATGGAGGACGTGATCTTCGCGGGCAGTCCCCGCCGGCGCCCCCTGGGGCTGGCCGAGGTCAGCCTCACCCTGGACAACAGCGACGGCTTCTTTCCCCTCGATTTCGTCGAGATCACCATCTCGCGCTCCGTCGACCGCTCGGGGGTCAGCGAGTACCGGCTCAACCGGGCGGCGGTGCGCCAGCGGGACGTGGCCGCGCTGCTGGCGGGCACGGGCGTGGGACGGCAGGCCTACGCGTACATCGGTCAGGGGCGGGTGGAGGACGTCCTGAACGCCCGGCCGGAGGAACGCCGGCTGGTGCTGGAGGAGGCTGCCGGGGTGCTGTGGCACAAGCAGCGGCGTGAGGAGTCCCTGCGGCTCCTCCGGCACGCCGACCTCCACCTCACGCGCTTGCGGGACATCCTCCACGAGCTGGAGCGCCACCTGGTCCCCTTGCGGGAGGAGGCGGAACGGGCCGAGCGCCACCGCGCCCTGGTCGGGGAACTCCGGGAGACGGAGCTGCGCCTCCTGGCAGGGCGGGCGCGCGCGGTGCGCGAGCGCCTAGAGGGCCTGCGGCGGGAGGTCTCCCGGCTCGAGGAGGAGCGGGAGCGGGACGCCGCAGAGCTGGCAGGGCTGCGGGCGCGCTGCGACGGCCACAGGCGCCTGGCGAGGGAGTTGGAAGCCCGGCTCGACGAGATCGCGAGGGAGGCGCTCGCGGCGGCGCGGCGGGAGGAGGAGGCGCGAGGCCGGCACCTACGGGCGGCGGAGCTGCTGGCGGTGGCGGAGCGCGAGGCCGCCCGGCTGCGCGCCGAATTGGCCGAACTGCTCGGCCGCGGAGCGGGGCGAGCAGGACGAGGCGGCCGAGCTGGCCCGCCTGGAGGCGGAGGTCCGGGCAGCCCGGGAACGGCTGGCCGCTGCGGAGGCGGAAGCGCAGGAGCTGGAGGCGCGGCGCGCCGCGCTCGCGGAGCGGGTGAGGCGGCTGCGGGACGAGCTCTTCGAGGCCGCCTCGGCCGCGGCCCGGGCGCGCAACGAGGCGGCCGCGCGTGCCCGGGAGAGGGACCTCCTGTCCCGGGAATGCGAACGGCTGGCGCGGGAGGAACGGGCGCTGGCCGCTCAGGCCGCCCGTCTCGAAGAGCGTCTGGCCTCGCTGCAGGAGGAGGTGGCGGAGGCGGAGGCGGGCGTGGCCGAGGCGCGGCAGTCGTGGCAGGAGGCGGGCCGGGCCCGCGCCGCCCTGGAGGGGGAGGCGGCGGAATTGGCGGCCGGGCTGCACCGGCTGCGGGAGGAGGTCCGGGCCAGGGAGGCCCGCCTGGAGCTCCTGCGGCAGCTGGAAGCGAGCCACGAGGGCTACGGCCGCGGGCCGCGAGCCGTCCTGGAGGGACGGGCGCTGGGGGTGGCCGCCTACCGGGGCGTGCTGGGTTCCGTGGCGTCGCTCCTGCGCCCGCGGCCGGGCCTGGCGACGGCTGTGGAGGCGGCCCTGGGTCCGGCCGCCCAGTACCTGGTGGTGGAGCGGGAGGAGGACGCCCGGCTGGCCATCGAGCAGCTCAAGGCCGACCGGGCCGGACGGGCGACCTTCCTGCCCCTGGAGACGCTCCGGCCCCTGCCCGTGCCGCCCGGCGACGCCGGCCTGGAGCGACGGGAGGGAGCGGTAGGGTGGGCCGCGGGGGTGGTGGACTGCCCGGGAGGGCTGGAGGTGGTCGCCGCGTACCTGCTGGGCCGCGTCCTGGTGGCGCGGGACCTGCCCGCGGCGCTGGCCCTGGCCCGGGCGGCCCGCTACCGCTACCGGGTCGTGACCCTGGAAGGAGAGGTCATCCACCCCGGCGGCGCCGTGACGGGGGGCAGCCGCCCCGGGGCTGGCTCCGGGGAGCGGGGTGTGTTCTTGCTCGGGCGCGCGGAGGAGGTGGGCCGCCTGGCG
>JBBIPI010000214.1:0-2701 GCA_037442985.1 Clostridiales bacterium | reverse complement strand
CTCCCGGGCGCAGCGCCTCACCCCGCCGCCGTGCTGCGACGCGTGGCGGGGCGACTCCGACACGCCGCCCTCGACCGGCCCGGGGCGACAGCGCCCGTACGGGTGAAGCGCGTAGGACTCGGCCTGTTCCCGCTTCCTCCACACCAGGCCCGGTTCCCCGGCCCGCCTGCGCGGGCCCGGCAGGGGCCCACGGTCGTTGCCTAAGGCTGCTGCACCCCGGTGGGCGCGCGCGTGTGCGCGGGGCGGCTGGCGCGCCGCCGACCCGGCCGGTATCCTGGTATCCTGATGAGGGGGTAGACATGGGGCCGGCCTGCCTCTGGAGCGACGGCTTCCGCGCCTACGACTTCGGCCCGACCCACCCCTTGCGGCCGCAGCGGGTGGAGCGCACGCGTACCCTGCTGCGGGAGCGGGGCCTCCTGCGGCCCGGGGAGGAGCGCGAGCCCGCGCCGGCCGAGGAGGCCGACCTGCTGCTGATCCACGAGCCCGCCTACGTGGCGGCGGTCAGGGCGGGACGCCCCTCTCCCGAGCACGGCCTGGGCTGGGGCGACAACCCGGTCTTCCCCCGGATGCACGAGGCGGCCACCCTCATCGTCGGGGCCAGCATCACCGCCGTGCGCTTGGTCCTGGAGGGAGGGGCGGCGCCGGTCGTCAACCTGGCGGGCGGGCTGCACCACGCCCTGCCCGGCCGGGCCTCCGGCTTCTGCATCTACAACGACCCGGCGGTGGCCATAGCCTGGGCCCGCAAGCGCTACGGCGTCCGGGTGGCCTACGTAGACATCGACGCCCACCACGGGGACGGGGTGCAGGCCGCCTTCTACGAGGCGCCGGACGTGCTCACCGTCTCCCTGCACGAGTCCGGCCGCCACCTCTTCCCGGGGACCGGCTTCCCAGACGAGATCGGCCGCGGCCCCGGCCGGGGCTACGCTCTGAACATCCCCCTCCTCCCCGGCACCGGCGACGACTCGTTCCTCGAGTGCCTGGAGCGGGCGCTGGACGTGGTGGACCGCTTCCGGCCGGACCTCCTGGTCACCCAGTGCGGGGTGGACGGTCACCGCTCGGACCCCCTGGCCCACCTGGCGTACACCACGGCGGCCTACCGGAGGGCGGCGGCCTCTTCCGGGCCGCCGCCGCGGCCTGGTGCGACGGCCGCTGGGTCATCCTGGGAGGTGGCGGCTACTCGTGGGAGGACGCCGCGCCCCGCTGCTGGGCTCTGCTCTGGGCGGAGGCGACCGGCCGAGGAGGCGCCGACGCGGGCGACGGCGCAGCCGCGCCGGCGGGGCCGGCGGGCGCGCCAGGAACGGGAGCGGTCGACCTGGCCGACCTGGACGATCAGCCCGCCCCGCCCACGCCGCCCGAGATCGCCGCCGAGAACCGGCGCGCGGCGCGGGAGGCCACCCGCGCCTGCCTCCAGGCCATGGCCGGCGGACGGGGCGCGTAGGGGGCGGTCCTCAACCGCCGCTGCGTCTCCCCACGAAGGTGACGTTCACCGTGACCTCCTCGCTCACCGAGACGAAACCGGCGATGTTGGGAGGGGTGACGCCGAAGTCGGTCATCTTGAACGTGCTCTCCGCGGTCAAGGTGAGGGTGTCGCCCTCCAGCTTGGCCCGGGCGTCGAAGGCGAGCGGCCTCTCGGTGCCCTTGATGGTCATGTACCCTTGAAGCCTCAGGGCCACCTCCTGGCCCTCCTTGAGGACGGGGTCGCCCTCGGCGCCGGTGATGCGATAGGTGGCGAAGCGGTGGTTGTTGGTGTCCAGCGCCTCGCGGACCCGCCTGTCCCGCCGGTCCTCGTCGCTCCTGAGGGTGCTCAGGTCCACCTGGACCACCGACGGCCGGATCACGCCGCCTTCGAGGACGATCTCGCCCGCGATGGCCGAGGTCTTGCCCACGGCCGTCCCGTTCATCTCCCACCTGAGCAGCCGCTCCCGCACCGCGTAGGAGGCCTCCGAGTTCTCTGGTACGACCACGTACCGCGTGCCGGCTGTGCCCGACGGCGCCGCGGGCGCCGCCTGGGTCTCCTGCTGGGGCGCCGGCGCCTGCGCCGCCGCCGGGGAGGCGTCCCTCCCGGACGTGTCCCCGGCGCCCTGCCCCTGGGGCCTGCCGGCGCAACCGGAGGCGATCGCCGCCGCCAGCAGCAGGCTGGCCAGCAACAGCCTCGACGTCAAGTCCAACCCCTCCCTCGTCCCCACCGACAGCAGCAGTCCGCCGCTTCATATGGCCTATGAGTGTGAACAGACTGGGGACCGGGAGTGAAAAAACTGTAACGCCCGCGGCGCCCCCGCAGAGTTCACCCCTACCCGGCGGCGGTGCTCCGGCCGCCGGCCGCCTCGTCCAGGCGCCCGGAGACGCCCGCTTCGCCGAAGGTGGCCATCTCCCGCAGCACGCGGCAGGCCGCCTCCAGCAACAGGGAGGCCAGGACGGCCCCTGTCCCCTCTCCCAGGCGCATCTCCAGGTCCAGGAGGGGGCGCAGGCCCAGAAGGCCCAGGGCGAAGCCGTGGGCCGGCTCGGCCGAGAGGTGCCCGGCGAACAGGTAGTCGGCCGCGCGGGGGGCCAGCCGCGCCGCCGCCAGGGCCGCCGCGCCGGCGATGGCCCCGTCCACCACCACGGGCACCCGGCGCGCCGCCGCCCCCAGGACTACGCCCGCCAGACCGGCGATCTCCAGCCCACCCACCTTGGCCAGCACGTCGAGGGGGTCTTCCGGGTC
>JBBIPI010000213.1:0-2713 GCA_037442985.1 Clostridiales bacterium | reverse complement strand
CACCGCTTATTAAGGTTTTCTGAAGAGCCACCGTGCCCCAACGGCTCCCCGCACCTTACCCACGCCGTTGGCCACAGCCGTCCGTGGGATCCGCCGGGCGGCACGGCCGTTGCCACCGTTTCCCTGGAGGAACCGCCCGCCGAGGCAAGAAACGAACGTTTTTTAACCGGCGCGGAAAGCGTCTCTGGCGGCGGGTGGTCGTATGACGTCGGTTGGCGCGCAGCTCGCCCTTCCCCTGCTCGCCCTCCGGGGCCTGGCCGTCCTTCCTGGCTCCAACGTCGTCATCCAGGTGGGACGGCGGCGGTCCCTGGGGGCGGTACAGGAGGCCCTGGCCGGCGACGGCCTCCTGGTGGTCGCCGCCCAGCGCGATCCGGCGGTGGAGGAGCCGCTCCCGGAGGATCTCTATGGCACGGGCACCGTGGTCCTCGTCAGGCAGGTGAGCCGCGAGCGGGGCGGCGTCCTGACCCTCAGCGTGGAGGGGCAGAGCAGGGCGCGCATCCTGAGCTACCTGGCCGTCGAGCCCCACCTGCGCGTCCTGGTGGAGGTTCTGCCGGAGCGGCCAGCGGAGGGCGAGGGCGTGGAAGCCCTCCTGCGCACCGTGGTCGAGCGCTACGAGCGCGTGGCCAAGTTGAGCCGGCGCCAGGAGGGCGAGGTGCCCGTCCCCGCCGAGGGGCGCGATCCCGGCCGGCTGGCGGACCTGGTGGCGGCCAGCCTGCCCTTGCGGCTGGAGGACCGCCAGGCCCTGCTGGAAGCGGTAGACGTGCGGGAGCGCCTGGAGCGGCTCGCGCGCCTGCTGCACCGGGAGGCGGAGCTCCTGGAGCTGGAGCGGAAGATCCAGGAGCGCGTCCGGCGGCAGATGGAGAAGATGCAGCGCGAGTACTACCTCCGGGAGCAGCTCAAGGCGATACAAAAGGAACTGGGCGACGCTGACGAGCAGGCCTCCGAGATCGAGGCGCTGCGCGCCCGCGTCCGGGAATGCCGCATGCCCCCTGAGGTGGAGGAGAGGGCGCTCAAGGAGGTGGACCGGCTGGAGAGGATGCCGCCCCAGGCGGCGGAGGCGGTCGTCGTGCGCCACTACGTGGACTGGCTCCTTGCCCTCCCCTGGTCGGCGACGACCGAGGACCGGCTCGACCTTCCCCTGGCGCAGCGCGTCCTGGACGAGGAGCACTACGGGCTGGAAAAGGTGAAGGAACGCATCCTGGAGTTCCTGGCGGTGCGCAAGCTCGCCCCGGCCCACAAGGGGCCCATCCTCTGCCTGGTCGGTCCCCCGGGGGTCGGGAAGACGTCCCTGGCCCGCTCCGTGGCCCGGGCCCTCGGGCGCCGCTTCGTGCGCGTCTCCCTCGGGGGTATCCGCGACGAGGCTGAGATCCGGGGCCACCGGCGCACCTACGTCGGGGCGCTGCCCGGCCGCATCATCCAAGGGATGAGGCAGGCTGGCACGCGCAACCCGGTCTTCCTCCTCGACGAGGTGGACAAGGTGAGCGCCGACTTCCGCGGCGACCCGGCGGCCGCCCTGCTGGAGGTGCTCGACCCCGAGCAGAACTGCGCCTTCAGCGACCATTACCTCGAGGTCCCCTTCGACCTCTCCCAGGTCCTGTTCATCACCACAGCGAACACCACCTACACGATCCCCCGGCCGCTCCTGGACCGGATGGAGCTCATCTTCCTGGGCGGTTACACCGAGGACGAGAAGGTGGTGATCGCCCGCCGCCACCTCCTCCCGCGGCTGCTGGCGGCCCACGGCTTGTCGGGGGAGCGGTTGGCCATCTCGGACGGGGCGCTCAGGGGCATCGTGAGGCGGTACACGCGCGAGGCGGGCGTGCGCCAACTGGAGCGGAGCCTGGCCGCCATCTGCCGGAAGCTGGCGCGCCAGGTGGCGGCGAGCCCCACGCCGGAGGCCGAGAGGCTGCGGGTCTCGGAGTCCGGCCTGGAGCGGCTGTTGGGCCCCGCCCCCTTCCGGCAGGCGCCGGCGGAGCGCGAGCCCCAGGTCGGGGTGAGCACCGGCCTGGGCTGGACCGAGTACGGCGGAGACGTGATGTCCATCGAGGTCAGCGTCATGCGCGGCAAGGGGAGCCTCTACCTGACCGGCAAGCTGGGCGAGGTGATGCGCGAGTCGGCCCAGGCGGGGCTGAGCTACGTCCGGTCCCGGGCCGACAGCCTGGGGATCGACCCGGCGTTCTCCGAGGAGACCGACATCCACATCCACATCCCGGAGGGAGCGGTGCCGAAGGACGGTCCCTCCGCCGGCATCGCCATGGTCACCGCGCTCGTCTCCGCCCTGACGGGGAAGCCGGTCCGTCCCGAGGTGGCCATGACGGGCGAGGTGACCCTGCGCGGCCGGGTCCTCCCCGTGGGGGGCGTCAAGGAGAAGGTGCTGGCAGCCCACCGCGCGGGCATCGCCGTCGTCGTCCTGCCGGAGGACAACCGGCGGGACGTGGAGGAGGTCCCCGCCAACGTGCGCCGGCACCTCCGCTTCGTGTTCGTCCGGCACATGGACGAGGTCCTGGGGGTGGCGTTGGGCCATCCGGCCCGCCCGGCGCCGCGGGAGCTGGCAGGCTGAGCGCGCCGCGCCAGCCCCAGGCTTTCTGAGCTGGTTCAGAAACATGTGAGACTGCAGGCGTAGACAAGGGAATAAAAGGGGGCCATCCTTCTGGGTGAGAGAACCAAGAGGAGGTGGCCCCCAATGCGTGTTTTTGGTTTGCCGAAAGCATTC
>JBBIPI010000212.1:0-2730 GCA_037442985.1 Clostridiales bacterium | reverse complement strand
GACGGCGGCGACGGCCACCCCGGTGCTGATGTCGCGCGTCCACTCGAAGGCCCTGGGCCGCGCGACGCCGACCGACTCCGCCTCCTCCACGATGCGCGCCATCGTGCGCACGGCCTCCACCGGGTAGTCGCCCGAGGCCGTCTCGGCCGACAGCATGACGGCGTCGGTGCCGTCGAGGATGGCGTTGGCCACGTCGGAGGCCTCGGCGCGGGTCGGGCGCGGGCTGTGCACCATCGACTCGAGCATCTGGGTCGCCGTCACCACCGGCTTGCCGGCCCGGTGGCAGGTCTCGATGATGCGCTTCTGGATGAGGGGGACCTCCTCGACGGGGTACTCCACCCCCATGTCCCCCCGGGCGACCATCACCCCGTCCGCGACCGCCAGGATCTCCGCCAGGTTCTCGACGCCCTCCCGGTTCTCGATCTTGGCGATCACCTGGGCGTCGCCACCCGCTTCCCTCAGCACCTGGCGTACCGCCTGCACGTCGGCGGCGGAGCGCACAAAGGAGGCGGCCACGAAGTCCACGCCCAGCCGCACGCCGAAGCGCAGGTCCTCCACGTCCTCGTCGGAGAGGAAGGCCAGCGACCGGCGGGCGCCCGGAGCGGTCAGCTTTTTGCGGTCGCTGATCGGGCCGCCGTTCAGGACGCGGCAGCGGACCTCGGTACCGCCCGCCTCCAGCACTTCAAGGGTGATCTTGCCGTCGTCGAGGAGGAGGAAGCCGCCCGGCTGCACCTCGCGCGGCAGCTGAGGATAGGTCACGCTCACCATCTCGGCCGACCCGGTCACCGGGCGCGTGGTGAGGGTGAACTCGCTCCCCGTGCGCAGGTAGGCCCCGCCGCCGGCGAAGTGGCCGACCCGGATCTCGGGCCCCTTGGTGTCGAGCATCACCGGGATGCGACACCCCAGCCGCTCCGCCGTCGCCCGCACCATTTCGACGGCACGGGCGTGCACGTCGTGGTCCGCGTGGGACAGGTTGATCCGGGCCACGTCCATGCCCGCCTCGATCATCCCGGCCAGCACTTCGGGCTTACGGCTGGACGGGCCGATGGTGCAGACGATCTTCGTGCGACGCAACAGGCGACGGTTCCTTTCGTGGGCAAACCCGGCGCTGTTATTCTCCGTTGGTCCCCGGCGTTTCCTTCCCCCACCTCAGATGCCTTTGGCGGCCAGGTAGCTCACCAGGTCCACCAGCCGGGCCGAGTAGCCCCACTCGTTGTCGTACCAGGCGGCGACGCTCACCAGGTTGCCGTCCACGACGTAGGTGGAAAGGGCGTCCACCACCGAGGAGAAGGGCGAGCCCTTGTAGTCCATGGACACCAGGGGCGCGTCGCTGACGGCCAGGATGCCCCTCATCCGGCCCTCGGCCGCCCGCCGCAGGGCGGCGTTTACCTCGTCGGCCGTGGTCTCACGCCCCACCAGGGCCACCAGGTTCACCAGCGACACGGTGGGCGTCGGCACGCGCAGGGCGAAGCCGTGCAGCTTGCCCTTGAGCTCCGGCAACACCAGGGAGACCGCCTTGGCAGCGCCGGTCGTCGTGGGGATGATGTTCAGGGCGGCGGCGCGGGCCCGGCGCAGGTCGCGGTGGGGCAGGTCCAGCACCACCTGGTCGTTCGTGTAGGAGTGGACGGTGTTCATGAACCCCTTGACGATGCCGAACTCCTCGTGCAGTACCTTGGCCACGGGTGCCAGGCAGTTGGTGGTGCAGGACGCGTTGGACAGCACGTGATGGGCGGCTGGGTCGTAGCGGTCCTCGTTGACGCCCATCACGATGGTGATGTCCTCGCCCTTGGCCGGGGCGGAGATGATCACCTTCTTCGCCCCGCCGGCGGTGATGTGCGCCTCTGCCTTGTCGCGCTCGGTGAAGCGGCCGGTCGACTCGATCACCACGTCGACGCCCAGGTCGCGCCAGGGGAGCTGGGCCGGGTCGCGCTCCGCCAGCACCCGCACCTCGCGCTCGCCGACCCGGATGTAGCCTTCGCCCGCCGAGACCTCCTCGGCGAGGGTGCCGTAGTTCGAGTCGTACTTGAGGAGATGGGCCAGGGTGGCCGGGCTGGTCAGGTCGTTGACCGCCACCACCTCGATGTCCGGCCTCGTGAGGGCAATCCGGTAGAAGCGTCGGCCGATGCTCCCGAACCCGTTGATGCCGACCTTGACTGCCATGCGGACACCTCCCTGCCACAACTTCGTTATCTCTATCACAAGCGGGTGGGAACATCGTTACTTTAGCAAATCCGAGCGGCGCTGCCAACACGCCTAGCCCGCCAGCCGCCGGCCCAGCCTCGCCAACCACCCGGCCGCCGGCAGGAGGAGCGCCGCCGTCGCCAGGTTGAACAGGGAGTGGGCCAGGGCGATCTGCCGGGCCGGGTCGGCCAAGAGCCCGGACAGCCAGCCGGCCGCCAGGGGGACGAGGGGCAGGAACACCGCCGTGCCCGTCACGTTGAACAGGAGGTGGACGGCGGCCGCCGCCCGGGCCGGTCGCCCCCCGGCCAGGCCGGCCAGGAGGGTATCGGCGGTGGTGCCGATGTTGTCCCCGAAGAGCACCGGGAGGGCGGCAGGCAGCGGGACCAGGCCGGCGGCAGCCAGCTGCTGCAGCAGGCCGACGGTGACGCTGGAGGAGAGCACCGCCGCGGTGAGGGCGGCCCCCACCGCCACCCCCACCAAGGGCCGCTCGCCCACGGCGGCCAGCAGGCCGGTGAACCAGGGCTCCCGGGCCAGGGGGGAGAGGCTGCG
>JBBIPI010000211.1:0-2736 GCA_037442985.1 Clostridiales bacterium | reverse complement strand
CCAGGGCGCCGACCACGGCCCGGACGACCTCCAGGTCGCCCATGGGGAAGATGTGGATCCCGGCCACGGCCCCGGCCAGCCGGGCGGCGAGCTCGGCGGTCAGCCGCAGGCCCTCGGCCGGCCCCCCGACCTCGAGCCTCCTCATCACCCACTCGGGGATGCGCACGCCGGGGATGGCGGCCATCCTCCGCGCGAAGGCGGCGTCGCGCAGGGGCATGAGGCCGTACAGCACCGGCACCTTGACCCCCGCGGAGGCCAGGGCCCCGGCGAACGACTCGACGGTCTCCAGGTCGAAGACCGGCTGGGTCTGAACGAAGTGGCCGCCCGCCGCCACCTTCTCGGCCAGGCGGCTCACCTCCCGCCGGAGGTCGGGAGCGGCCGGGTTGGCGGCCACGGCCACGCAGAACGAGGGCTTGCCCTCCAGCGGCTTGCCCGCCGCCGTCCTCCCTCCGTTCAGCGTGGCGACCAGGCGGATGAGACCCGGCGCGTCCAGCTCGTACACGCCCCGCTGCCCGTCGGGAGGCGGGTCGCCCGCCAGCACCAGCAGGTTCCTCAGCCCCAGGGCGGCGGCCCCCAGCAGGTCGGCCTGGAGCCCGATGGCGTTCCGGTCCCGGCACGTGAGGTGGAAGACCGTCTCCAGGCCGGCGGCCCGCTCGATCAGGTAGGCGGCGGCGATGGAGCTCATGCGCACGTTGGCCCGCGGGCAGTCGGTCACGTTCACGGCGTCCACCAGCCCGACCAGGCTGCGGGCCCGCTCGGCCAAGGGCGCCGTGTGGACGCCCCGGGGGGGATCGACCTCGGCGGTGACGACGAAGGCCCCGGCGGCCAGCTTCTCAGCCAGGCGCTGCATCGTTTGCCTCCCCGTGTGATTTCCTCTAGCATACAACAACATCGGTGCCCGCAGGCACCCGTGGGGGAATGGCGCATAGGGTGTCGCAGGGGGTAGAACAATAGAAACGTGCTTGACCTGGGTTGTCCAGGTACTGTAGACTCTTCGGTGGTACGGTTGCCTGGGAGCGGCAACTGAGGCAGCCGGATAAAAGCCGAATCTCCCGGGTCAAGCCCGGGGGTACGGGGGATGCGCTCCATCGGGGTGAATCCGCCCCTCAAGGGCGGTAGGCTCACCTTCTCTGCCGAACCCGTCAGCTAACCCCGGAGGCTCCAGAAGGAGTGCTGCTCGTGCACCTTCCACGCCTGTCGGCGGGGCCTTTTCTGGCCCTGCTCGCCATGTCGGGTTTCGCAGTCCTCCTGGTCCCATCGCTCGTTTCCGGTTCCCCCCCTCCCAAGGGTCACCCCGCGACAGCCTCGGCCGCCGCGCCGGTGGGACCGCTCTTCTCAGGCACCATGACCGCCGCGGGAGCCGACCCGGCGCCCCTCGAACCGGCCGAGGTCCAGGAAGACGCCGAGCTAGCGCCCCCCGAGGAACAGGACTTCCTCTCCCCCCAGCAAGTGGCGGCGCTGCAACCGCCCGTCGACACGCCCGCGGGGCTCCTCGCCTGGCCCGTGCACGGCCTCCTCACCTCCTCCTTCGGCCCGCGCTGGGGCGAATTCCACCGGGGCATCGACATCGCGGTCCCCTACGGATCGGTGGTGCGGGCCTCGGAGGCCGGGGTCGTGACCAAGTCCGGGTGGTACTACGGGTATGGACGGGTCGTGGTGATCGACCACGAGAACGGGCTCACGACCGTCTACGGGCACAACTCGCGCCTGCTGGTGTCGGCGGGCGACCGCGTGGAGAAGGGGCAGCCGATCGCCCTGGCCGGCAGCTCGGGGCGCTCCACCGGCCCGCACGTCCACTTCGAGGTGCACGTGAACGGGCGGCCGGTGAACCCCTTGCGGCACCTGCCCTGACGCGACCACGCGGCGGCCCGTCAGAGGTACTCGACGGCGGCCTCCACCACCTCGGCGGGGCAGCTCTCCTCGACGTAGCGCCCCACCGCCTGCAGGACCGCCTCCACCGGCTCCCGGCGCTCGCCGACGACGGCCACCGCCAGCAGCGCCTCCTGGAGGGCGTCCTGCCGCCCCACCTCGGCCACCGAGGCGTTGAAGCGCGCCCGCACCCGGGCGAGCAGGCTGCGCACGACCGCTCGCTTGTCCTTGAGGCTGCGCGCGTGGGGGATATGGAGGCGGAAGGTGTACAGGCCGACGACCAACGCGCCCCTCAGCCGCTCTTCTGCTCGGCCCGCAGCGACCGCTTGAGGAGGCCGTACTGGATGCTGTCCACGAGGGCGAGCCAGCTGGCCTCGATGATGTTCTCCGAGACGCCGATGGTGCTCCAGGAGTCGTCCTCGTCCCTGGTCTCGATGAGCACCCGCACCCGGGCGGCCGTCCCGTCCCGGCCGTCCAGGACGCGCACCTTGTAGTCCACCAGCTTCATGCGCCTCAGCGCCGGATAGACCCCCTCCAGGGCCTTGCGCAGGGCGTTGTCCAGGGCGTTCACCGGGCCGTCGCCCTCCGCCGCCGTGTGGTAGGTGCGGTCCCCGACGCGCACCTTCACCGTCGCCTCGGCGTAGGCCGGTTGTCCGGGCCGCTGCTCCACGCTCACCCGGTAGCCCTCGAGGGTGAAGAACTCGGGGACGCCGCCCAGCACCTGCCGCGCCAGCAGCTCGAGGGAGGCCTCGGCCGCCTCGAACTGGTACCCCTCGTATTCCAGCTCCTTGACCCGTTCGAGCAGCTTGGCCGTGGCCTGGTCGTCCCGCTCGAGGCGCAGGTCCCGCTCCCGGGCCAGGTACTGAA
>JBBIPI010000210.1:0-2787 GCA_037442985.1 Clostridiales bacterium | reverse complement strand
CCCGCACCGCGGTCCAGGAGGAGCCCCGGTTCGGCCCGCCAGGACACGGTGGCGCAGATCTCCGCCCCGTGGGTCACGTCCGGGTCGTCGCCCGCGTCCTTGACCACGGAGCACGTCGCCCTGCCGGGCGCCGCCTCCCGCCTGGCCACGGGGAAGGCGGCCCGCCTCCCCACGGGCAGCGCGATCTCCACCACCTCCGGCGGCCTCCCCAGGAGGGTCAGGAGGGCGGCCTTGGCCGCCGCCGCGGCGCACGCCCCGGTCGTGTACCCCGTCCGCAGCCCCGCCCGTCGGCTCATGGCCTGTCCCCGCCCGCCTCCGCCTCGCGCACGCGCTCCAGGAGGATGTCCACCAGCAGCGGGTGAAAGCCGATGTGCGGGCCCAACACGAACTCCACCCGCGGGTATCGCTGCCGGCAGCGGGCGATCACCCGCGGCAGGTCGCGCTGCACGTGCCTGCCCAGGTGAAGGAAGTAAGGGATGACGAGGATGCGCCCGGCCCCCTGGCGCACGCAAGCGGCCACGCCCTCCTCGATGGTGGGCGGGCTCAACTCCATGAAGCCGGCCTCCACGATGGCGTAGCCGCTGCGCCGGCGGAAAAGCTCCAGGACCCGGTACATGGCCTCGTTGGCCTCCGGGGCGCGGCTCCCGTGCCCCAGGAAGAGCACCGCCGTCTCCCCGCCGCCCGCCATCAGCGCTCCCCTCCGCAGTCCCCGCTGCCCCCGGACCGCGCCGCAAGCCGCAAAAGGGCATTCACCGCCGCCACCGCCAGCGGCGTCCCGCCCCGCGTCCCGGGCAGGGTCAGGTAAGGGACGTCCCGCCGCATCAGCTCCTGTTTCGCCTCGGCGGCGTTGACGAAGCCCACCGGCACGCCGACGATCAGGGCCGGCAGCGCCAGTCCGGCGTCGACCAGGTCGAGCAGGGCCAAGAGCGCCGTGGGCGCGTTGCCGATGGCGACCACCCCGCCCGAGAGCTGCGGGCCAGCGAGCCGCACGGCCGCCGCCGCCCGGGTGAAGCCGGAGCGCCTGGCCTCCTCGGCCACCCCGGGCAGGTCGAGGAGACAGGCCAGCCGGCACCCGAGCCGGTCGGCCAAGCGCCGGGAGATGCCCGCCAGCGCCATGCCCACGTCCACGAAGATCGGCCGGCCAGCGCGCAGCGCCGCCGCGCCCGCCGCCACCGCGCCCGGGCTCATCCGGACGGACGCCGCCACCTCCGGGTCTCCCGTGGCGTGGACCAGGCGCACGACGACCTCGCGCTCGGCCGCGTCGGCGGGCAGCCAGGGCGTCAGGCGCTCCACTATGGCGAAGCTGCGCGCCTCGATCTCCTCCGGCGGCACGTGGTAGCGGGCCAGGAGCGAGCTGCCCGTCACGGCTTTCCCCTCCGCGCCGCGCGGCGCCTCAGGAGCGGCCCCAGGACCAGCAGGCCGGCGGCGTAGAAGGCGAGATACCCGGCATAGGACACGGCCTGCGCCAGGGGATCCGGGGGGACCTCCCCCGGGTGGGAGAAGTCCGGCGCCAGATATAGGGTGGCCACCGCGACTCCCGTCCAGATCGCCAGGAGCAGGCCGCGCCGGGCGGGCCGCCCGGGTCGCTCTGCCTCGGCGCCGGCCGTTGGCCCGCCCTGCAACAACCAGTGCGCCAGGAGACCGGCGAGCAGCAACCCCGCGGCCAGCGCCGCCCCGGCGGCCACCTTCACCCCTGCAGATACCACCGTGTCTTCCATCGCATCCTTCAGCTCCTTCCTCGGGCCACGGCCCTGGCCCTCAGTGGCAGGGCACACCCCAGACGCTGTGGCGCAGGTGGTGCAGCGCGTCGTGCACGGCGGGGATGGGAGCGTACAGCGCCAGGTAGAGGGCGATGGGCACCGCCAGCACCACCAGGACGGCGTACGCCTCGGCCCGCAACCGGGCCAGGACCCGTCCTCCCGCCCAGGCCACGCTCGCGACGCGTCCGGTCATCCGACTCACCTCCCTTCGCCCGACGAAGCCCGGCCTTCCCGGGCCGCGGACCGCCCCGCCCGCGCCTCCCGGTAGGCGCGGCAGCGAGCCACCAGCCGCCGCGCCAGCTCAGGCCGGGCGCAGAAATGTAGGTGTAGGAACGAGGCCAGCACGCTGCCGCTCGCCCACCCCTCCGGCGCGCCCGCCTCCCCGGGTACGCGCCGCAGGACGTAGGCGTGGGGCCAGCCGCCGGCGGGCGGTTCCTCCCACTCCAGGGAGGCATGGTGGAACTCGTGGCCCCGCACCCTCTCCCCCGCCCGCAGCAGCAGGGTGTCGCGGGCCGCCGTGGCCTCGCGGTAGCCGAACCCGGCCAGGCGCCGGCCCATGACCGCCCGCGCCGGCACGACCCCCGCCAGCCTGTGCTCCCGCCCGTCGAGGTCCACCAGGGACCGGCAGAGCAGCATCAGCCCGCCGCACTCGGCGTACACCGGCATCCCTCCCGCCGCGGCGGCGCGGATCTCCGCGAGGAGGTCGGCGTTGGCCGCCAGCGGCGCCGCGAACACCTCTGGGAACCCGCCCCCCAGGAAGAGTCCGTCGAGCCCGGGCGGCAGGTGGCGATCCCGCAGCGGGCTGAAGGGGATCAGCTCGGCGCCGCAGGCGGCGAGCAGGTCCAGGGCGTCCTGGTAATAGAAGTGGAAGGCCGCGTCCAGGGCCAGGCCCAGGCGGACGCGCCCGCCGCCCGGCGGTGCCCCGGCCGCAGGGCCGCCCGGGGCCGCGCTCACCGCCGGCGCCGGGAGGCCCAGGTCGGGTGCCGACGCCGCCAAGGCGAGCGCCGCCTCCAGGTCCACGCCCTCG
>JBBIPI010000209.1:0-2801 GCA_037442985.1 Clostridiales bacterium | reverse complement strand
CTGGCCGGTTGCCATGCCTTTGTCCTGGCGTCGCGCTATGAGGGCCTGCCCCTCACGGTGCTGGAGGCCATGCGCGCCGGGCTGCCCGTGGTGGCCACCGACGCGGGCGGCGTGGGAGAAGCCGTGCGCGACGGCGAAACCGGCTTCCTCGTGGCTTCCCCCGCGCGCGACCCCGAGCGCGCGGTGGCGGAGCTGGCCGACCGCCTCGACCGGCTGCTCGCGGACCCGGCGCTGCGGGCGCGCCTGGGCGCGGCGGGACGGCGGGCCTACGAAGCCCGCTTCACGCTCGAGCCGATGCTGCGCTCACTGGAGCAGGTCTACGCCGAGGCGGCGGCGCGGTGAAGCGGTGAGTCCCTCCCGTCTGCAGGGATTTGTTCCGCACCGAGGGAAGAGGCCCCTGGGGACACGGGTATGGCACGTCGAACCGTTGGCGCCGCGGACGGCGTCACCTATCCTTGTAATGGAGTAAGGGGGTAAGGATATATGCTGACAAAGCGTACGGCAAAGAAGGAAAAAGACGCTGAAGGACTTGGTGGGGAGCGGCAGCGGGCTCTTCAGATCCGCGTCCAAGGTCCAGGCGTACCTCGACAACGAGCGCGACACATGGGTCCCATGAGAGTTCCGTCGTCCGGTAGGGTGTATTGACTGTATTCTCACGAACGATACCCGTGGCGCGCGTTTGCGGAAATCCCTATCATCCTTCTCTACTGGGCTCGTGGGCGGCAGTTCCGAGACGCTGCCCCCCCGCCGAGGGTATTCCTGTCGAGGGGCGCCATGGGTTGACCGATCCTGGCGGCGCCCAATATGGCAGCGATGACGGGGGCGCTGCCGACACGGATTGAGCCTGTTGAGACTGATGGCCCAGGGTCCGTCGTGGTACAATGGTCGGCGCGATGGCTTCCCGCGGCTTCACCGTGTGGCTGACGGGCCTCTCGGGGGCTGGCAAGACGACCATCTCGCTGCTCCTCGAGGAGGAGCTGCGGCGGCGCGGGCTGCCGGTGGAGCGGCTGGACGGGGACGTGGTCCGCCAGAGCCTCTGCCGCGACCTCGGCTTCTCCCGCGAGGACAGGGTCCGCAACCTGGAGCGCGTGACCTTCGTTGCCAAGCTCCTCACGCGGCACGGGGTGGCCGTCATCACGGCCTTCATCTCGCCGTACCGGGAGGCGCGGGAGCGGGCGCGGCGCGAGATCGAGCAGGAGGGCGGCTTCGTCGAGGTGTACGTGCGCTGCCCCCTCGAGGAGTGCATCCGCCGCGACGTGAAGGGGCTTTACGCCCGCGCCCTGCGCGGCGAGGTCCCGGCCTTCACCGGCGTCTCCGACCCCTACGAGGAGCCTGAGAACCCGGATATAGTGGTGGACACGCACCGCGAGTCGGCCGGTGAGAGCGCTGCCCGCATACTGCTATGGCTTGAGTCTCGGGGCTTCGTGCACCGGGTCAGCGGAGGGCATAGGCACCGGACCACCAGCCCAGCAGCGCGGCGCGCATGAGACGCCGCGCCGTGCCCGCGTGAGATGAGCAGCATGGAGGCGGGAACAAAAAGAGCGCGGGTCCTCCAGTTCCTGTCCAGCGCGTCGTGACCTGGGCCGCGGCTGAGGTCAAGCTCGCCGTGTTCGGGTGCATCGAGGCGTTCTATAGCCGGTGGCGGCGGAACTCAGCTCTGGGCTATCTCAGCCCGTAGGAGTTGGAGAGGAAGCGGGAGTCGCAGCGCGAATCCTTTATGGAGGAGGCGCTCACCAAGTGCTAAAATGTCCACAAAACCGGGGCAAATACAGGAGAGGTTGGGCTTGATGCCTGTTTGTACGCCTTCTGACAAGAGCTCTGGGGCGCCTAGGTCGGTAAGAGTCGGTCACCGTATCATCGGGAATGGGGAACGTATCTTCCTGATGGCGGACATGGCTTGGTCGCATGACGGTTCCAGGGACAAGGCAAAAACCATCGTGGAAGCGGCAGCCGTAGGCGGGGCTGATGCGATTAACATGCACCTCACGAGGCTTGAGGATTACATGGTGCCCTCCTATGGAGTTGGGGCAGCCCGTGTTTCGTCAGGTCGGACAATGAGTTCTGTGTACGACTACCTCAAAGAGATCAGCTTGGGCGATGAGGACTGGAGGGCTCTCTTTGCCTTTGCACGTGAACAGCGCCTTTTGGTCAGCGCCCTGTGTAACGATATGGCGAGCCTCAGGTTGGCGGCGGATCTGGGTGCCGATTTGTTCGTGGTCCACGCGTCGGCCTTAGCAGACGAGGGCTTCATTTACGAGGTGAGCGGGATGGGGAAACCCGTCATCCTGGGGATCAGCGGTGCGACCCTGGGAGAGATGGAGCGGGCCGTCGAGATCGTGGAGTCCCGCTCACGCGCGGGCCTAATTCTCCAGTACGGCTTTCAGGTCTACCCAACCAAGTTACCGGACGTGCACCTGCGCTTCATCCCAACCCTGAAGCAAGTTTTCGGTTGGCCTGTGATGTTTGCCGATCACACCGACGGTGATTCGGAGATGGCCGTGATCCTGCCCCTGGTAGGCGTAGGTATAGGTGCTGACGCTATCGAGAAGCACCTTACCCACGATCGGCGTTTGAAAGGAGAAGACTTCGAGTCTGCCCTGAATCCCAGCGACTTCCAAAGATTTGCGAGCTTCTTGCGGCAGGTGGAGCAGGCGTTCGGAGTACCCACCCGGCGCTCGCTGTCGGGAGATGAACTCACATACCGGCAGGCTGTTAGGAAGAGAGTGGTGGCAAAGAGTCCCATCCCAGCTGGCACGGTCATCACTCCGGAACACGTGGCCATCAAGAGATCCGACGATGGT
>JBBIPI010000208.1:0-2819 GCA_037442985.1 Clostridiales bacterium | reverse complement strand
AAGCTTGCCCGCCTTGAACCACCGCCAGGCGGTGATGTAGCTGATCCCTTGCCTGCGAGCCCAGTCGGAGAGCTTCATGGCTGAAATGGAAGATAATAAAAACGGCAGCTGCTGGCAACCCCGCGGTCCAGCTTACCGCCGTCCCCGTCTGAAACCGCCGGGCCAGCTTGGCCTCGTTCTCCCCCGTCAGCTGGACCACGAACCCGTCGGCGGGGATTCAGGCCGGCTGCCCCCGGATACCCAGGCCGCCTGGCCGCCCTTGACCACCACCTGGGCCCCGGCGGGCCTGCCGGTGGTGTCGCCGAACCCGTCGAGGGTGTGGATGATCACCTCGCTCTTGTCCGGGGTGGCGGGGCGGTTGGAAAAGGTGGCCCACCAGTTCCGCTGCCACTCGTCCCGGGGAGTGATGGAGCACCGGGACGCCCACATACCCCTTGAACTCCCGGCCGACGGAGCGGATCTGGACCTCCCCCTCCGCGGTGATGGCTAGGGAGGAACCGTAGCTGCCCAGGTGCACCACCCGGCCGTCCGCCACGAGGGTGCCGAAGAGAAGCCAGGCGCCGCCGGCTTGAGCAACCGCCAAGTGGGTGAGATCATGGGCCTGTCGGAAAAGCGGGTCAAAAACTTGGTGACACGCATCTTCCTCAAGCTGGGCACGTCCAGGATGGAAGAAACCATCGCCCTCCTCTACCGTTCAGGGGTGTTGCGTCACCGCACACCCGCGTTCCTCCATGATCCGCGCGCTCCGAATCCCCTTCCCCGGGCCGCCTCCGGCGGCCACCGCCACCCCGAACCGCCCGAATGACGAGGGTGGTCACGGCCTGGCCGCCTGTCGCGCCAGCAGCCGGCGCGCCGCCCCCGCGAGGATCTCCACGCCCAGGGGCAGGACGTCCTCGTCGATGTCGAAACGGGGGTGGTGGTGGGGGTGAACGATCCCCTTCGCCGGGTTGCCCGCCCCCAGGAAGAAGTAACAGGAGGGGACGCGCTGGGCGTAGTAGGCGAAGTCCTCGCCGCCCAGGGAAGGCTCCTGGGGCAACACCCGCTCGGCGCCCAGCACCGCCCGGGCCGCCTCGGCCACGGCCTCCGCCACCGCCGGGTCGTTGACCACGGCCGGGTAGCCGCCGAAGAACTCGATCCTCCCGTCCGCCCCCGCCATGGCGCAGGTGTGGGCGACGATGCGCTCCATCTCGGCGTGCACCCGCCGCCGCGTCTCCTCGTCGAAGGTGCGGATGGTCCCCGCCAGGGTGGCGGAGGGGGCCAGGACGTTGAACGCATAGCCCCCCTGGATGGTGCCGACGCTCACCACCGCCGGCCGGCGCGGGTCCACCCGGCGGCTGACCACCGTCTGCAGGTTCATCACCACCTGGGCGGCGACCAGGACGGCGTCCACGCCCTGGTGGGGCTGGGAGCCGTGGCCGCCGCTCCCGGCGATGGCGACGCGGAACTCCTCAGCGTGGGCCATGACGGGGCCGGGGCTCACCGCCGCCGTGCCGGCGGGCAGGTCCACCCACAGGTGCAGTCCCACCACCGCCGTCACGCCCTCCAGCACGCCGGCCTCGATGAGGGGCAGCGCGCCGCCGGGAGGCCGCTCCTCCGCCGGCTGGAAGATGAGCTTGATCCGGCCCGCCAGCCGCTCCCGCTCGTCCTGGAGCACCCGGGCGACCCCCAGGAGGATCGCGGTGTGGCCGTCGTGGCCGCAGGCGTGCATCACGCCCGGCCGGCGGGAGGCGTACGGCACGTCGTTCTCCTCCTGCACCGGCAGGGCGTCCAGGTCGGCGCGCAGGGCGATGGTGGGTCCCCGACGGCCGCCCTCGATCACGCCCACCACCCCGGTCTCCGTGGGCCGTTCGGGGGCGATGCCGAGGCGCTCCAACTGCGCCGCGACCCAGGCCGCGGTGTCGCGCTCCTGGAAGCTGAGCTCCGGATGGGCGTGCAGGTGGCGGCGCCAGGCGCTCAGGTCGGCCGCCAGCGCGCGTACGGGCGGTGACAGGCTGAACAAGGCTCCCCTCCCAGGGGCCGCGCGTCCCTACCCAGCTCGCGGACGGCAGCCCTCCGGTGTCTCTTATTTATCCCGCCCCGAGACCATCTCCTCCTGCTCCTGCCCGGGGGACGCCGGCGCCCCACCCCCGCTTCCCGCCGGTGCTCCCGTCCCGGCCGGGGGCGCGGGGGCGCCGTACGGCCCCTCGGGGAACTCCTCCGGGAACGGCTCCCTCTGCCAGTTCAGCACGCTGGCGAAGTCGCTCGGACGGCCCTCGGGCGTCGCCTGGTCCTCGTCGCTCGCCCGCCTGCGGTAGCGCGGCACGCGGCCACCTCCCTTCCCGCCCATAGGGTTCCCCACCCGTCGCGGGCGCTCCCGCGGCGGGGCGTTCCCTGATCAGTGGAGGCCGCGGCCGCGCTGGCATCCCGCCAGCCGGGCGAAGAACTTCTCCCAGTCCAGGGCACGCTCCACGGCGTCGGCGATGCCCCCGGGTTCGCCCGCCTCCACGTCCAGGCGCGGGAGGGCCGGGACGATCCCCAGGACCGGCAGGCCGGTGAGTTCGGCGATCACGCGCGGGTTGGTCCGCTCGGCGGGACCGGCCCGGGCCTCGTCGTAGCCGTTGACGACCACACCCAGGACGGGCAGGCCCCGCTGGGCGGCGAAGGCGGCTGTCAGTACCGTGTGGTTGATGGTGCCCAGGCCCGGGCGGGCGACGATCAGGAGCGGCAGGCCCAGGAGCGCCGCAAGGTCGGCCATCAGGAAGGCGCCCGGCGCCCCCGGCCGGGCGTCGGCCAGGGCCGGCCCCAGGCGGAGAGGCACCGCCAGGCCGCCCGCCCCTTCG
>JBBIPI010000207.1:0-2823 GCA_037442985.1 Clostridiales bacterium | reverse complement strand
CGACAGGGTGAGCCTAAGCCGGATCGACGGCTCGCCGTCAGCGTTCACCCGCTCGGTCCGCCGGGATATGCCCTGGACGGCCACGCCGAAGTCGCCCAGCCAGCGCTCGATCTGCCGCAGGAACGCCTCGCCGCTCTCCGCCCACTTCGCCCTCTTGTTCACGGAGAGGGTCGGCGCGCCCAGGTTGCGGCCGTGGCCGGTGACCGCCCGCGGCGCCGGCAACTCCGCGCCGAAGAGGGCGGGGAGGAAGAGCCGTCTCTGCCAGAGGGGTGCGCGGTCGAGCCACGCCGGCGCGGTGAAGTCCTGGCAGGCCTTTTCCCCTACTGGCGCCCCCAGGGCGGCCAGCAGCGCGGCCAGGGAGGTGCTGCTCACGCGCAGCCACGCCTCCTCCCGCTCGAAGACGTATTCGCGGTAGGCAGTCCTCACGCGGTGCCGTCGCCGGCGCCTGTAGACGCGGCCGGTCCTGAACCCAAGCGCGGCCAGGTCCGCGCGGATGGACTCCAAGTCCTCGGCCTTGCCGTATAGGCTCACCACCCCGTTCCCCGTGCTGCGGAGGAAGCCCACGTGGCCGTCGCCGAAGACGTACCCAAGGAGTCGCAAGAGGTAGGGGAGGGCCGGCGAGTCTAACCGGAGGGGAACCAGGCCGCGGCGGCGCAGCTGGGACAGGGCGTTGCCGCGCTCGCCCCTGCCGAAGCGCTCGAGGGCCGCCGCCACCTGGTCTTCCGTGACTATGGTCTCCGCCGGTGGGTCCTCGTACGGGACCCCCGAGAAATGGTAACGCGCCACGAGGTCGCCGGGGCGGAGCTCCCCGAGGGGCCTCATGCCCTGGGGGGTGAGGATGGGATGGTCGGCCGTCGCCGTCACGCGTCCGCCGAGCTCCGTGCGCACCTCGAGCAACGGCGCCCCGGGCCGCCTGCCGAACCAGAGGACGGGCCTGGTCGCCACGAGGCGCTTGGCCGCCGCATCGAGGCACAGGAGCTCCTCCTGCCGCCAGCGTGCCTCCGCTGCTCCGATGGGGACACGATAGCCGAAGGCGTGCAGCACTTCGGCGTCGCCGGCCAGGCAATTGATGTCGTAGCCTATCGCCCCGGGGGAGATGATGCCGCCGGGCACCTGGCTCGCCATGACGCCGCCCACCGGCATCCCGTAGCCCTCGTGCACGTCCGGCATGACGGCGACCCGCCCCACCAGGCCGGGCAGGGATGCCACGTTGACCGCCTGCTGGATGGACTCGTCCTGCAAGGCGTCCTCGAGGAGCTCCTCGTCGGCGTAGACGTGCACCGGCACCCGCATGCGCCGGTCGAACTCCCTGGGCAGCTCCCACAGGTACTTCCCCAGCCGGCGGAAGTCCGACTTCCTTATCTCCCGCCTCTCGGCGCCCACCTTCCGTCACCTCACACGTCGAAGACGACCTCGACCTCGTAGAGCCCGTCCCTGCGCCTGATAGAAAGGTTATGGTACGTGGCCGCCTTGATGTATTTTCTCAGACCGCCCCTGGCCCGGTCTCCCGCCGCCGTAGCCCGGAGCCGGGCCAGGGCCTCCTCTCGGGGTACCGCTCCCGAGGCTGCCGCCGGCGTGTTCGCCTCTGGCCGGCCGGCGTCCCCGGCCGGGCAGGCCGCCCCGGCCGGCACGGCCAGCACCTCCACGCGGAAGTCCGTGAAGACGACGCCCTCCCGCTCCGTCAGGTAGAGGAGCTCGTTCAGCCAGGCCACCAGCAGCCCCTCGGCGCTGGCCGCCTCCGCCTCTACCGCCCGCGTAACGGGCGCCTCCGCGGGCAGCTCCTCCGCCATGAGGACGTACATGCCGCGGGCAGCGTTGGCGAAGAGCTCGGCCAAGGTGCGACCCCGCGCGCGCAGCGCCCAGTCGGCCGTGTGCGGCACTTCCTCGTAGGGGACGAAGCCTGCCTCCCCCGCCTGGAAGGCGCTCCGGGTCCCGCTCATGATCTACCCCCGCACCTGGAACCGTCCTCCCGCCATACCGCCGCCCGCTCCGCCTCGCTGCGCCCCCCGGTGTCTGCGGGGGCCTCGTCCCGTACGACGACAAGCACGTCCGCGTCGGGGCCGGACCGCCCGTCGCCGCGGGCGCGGAGCCGAACAGGCGAACCGGGAAGGCGCGCGCTCGGGCGCTTAGAGGGCGTCTCTCGCTCGCTGCGGCAGGGCGACGGACGCGGGAACCGGCGTCACCAGCCCCTCCCAGAGTCAGTATACTAGTCGCTCAGGAACGGCCAGCGGGGCCGGTGCGGGCGGTCCTCTCCCTCCGCGTCCCGCGCTAGCGGCGCCCCTGCGGCGGCGGCCCGCGCCCGCTGCCTCCCTCCTCCTCGGCGCCCTGGCGGGCTTCCTCCCCTGCGGCCTCCTGGCCGCCGTCGAGATCCGGGCCGCCGGGACGGGCCAGCCGCTGGCCGGGCTCGCCACCATGCTCGCCTTCGGCCTGGGGACCGTCCCCGGGCTGGCCGCCTTCGGCCCCGCCTCCGCCCTCGCCCTCGGCCCCGGGCGGGCCCGCCTGGAACGCCTGGGCGCCCTGCTTATGGGGGCGAGCGGGCTGCTCTGCCTCCTGCGCGGCCTGGCCGAGCTCGGCCTGGTCCCCCACCTCCACCCGTGGCTCCGGTAGACGCTCCTAACGGAGCCTCAGACAGTGGTGTATCCCCCCGGCGGCAAGCGGGCCTCCTCGCCCCTGCAGCCTCTATGTTCCCTGTCGTGCCGCACCGCGGTATGGCGGTCTGATCGTACCGGAGTTCGACAGTTGTGAGGCACATGCCAGATCCCCGATGACGTAGTATCAAGGGTTTGCGGGCTTACAGGGGCGCTGAAACGCACAAATGCGTAG
>JBBIPI010000206.1:0-2830 GCA_037442985.1 Clostridiales bacterium | reverse complement strand
CCCCGGGCCGGCGCCGGGAGGGGTCTCGTGAAGGGAGGCGGGCGGCCCGCTCGGCGGCCGGGAAGGCGAGCGCCCCTGTCAGGCTGGCGGCTGCGACCGCCGCGAGGAAGGAGACGTACAGGCTGGAGGCCATGTCTGCCACCTCCCGTCTCGTCGCTCAGGTCAAGCGCGTCAGCCGTCGCAGCACGGCCACCCCCAGCGACCAGGAGCAGGCCGCGTACAGCAGCCCCAGGCGGCCGAGGGGATCGGTCACCAGGGGGCGGAGCAGCTCCGGCGCGCTGGCCAGGAAGTAGGCCACCAGCAGGAAGGGCGTGGCGGCGACGCAGTAGGCGGTCCAGCGCGCCTCGGCGGTGCGGGCCTGGAGCTGCCCCTCCAGAAGGCGCTCCTCGCGCCAGGAGGCCGCCAGCTTGAAGAGGACGTCGCTCAGATTCCCACCGGTGCGGGCGTGGATGGCGACGGCGCGGACGAAGAGGCGCAGGGGCCGCCCGCCGTATTGCTCGAGCTGGGCCAGGGCCTGGCTTAGAGGGACGCCCCCGTCGTAGCGGGACAGCACCTCCGCCAGCGCCGCCCGCCAGGGGCCAGGCGCTTGGCGCTGGACCCGTCGCAGCGCCTGCAGCAGGCTCTCGCCGGCGCGCAGCCCCTCGGCCACGTCCACAAAGACGTCTTCGCAAGTCGCCTCAAGCTGGAGCCTCAGGCGCCGGGCCTCGCCGCGGCGGGACAGGCGGCGGAGGCGCTCCAGGGCGCGGGTACCCGCGCGGGCGGCGGCCCGGCCGGCTAGGGCGGCGAGGCGCTCCTGCCGCCTCACGGCAGCGGGAGCGGCGGCCAGGGCGGCGAGCCAGGCGGCGAGGGCCGCGAGGGCGGCGACGGCAGCGGTCCAGGTCACGGCGCGCTCCCCTCCGCCACCGGCGCGCCGCCCCGGTCGAGGCGAGCGGCCAGGCGCGGCGGCAGTCCAGCGCAGGCGCGGACGAAACCTTCCGTCGGTCGGTAGGCGAAGATGGTCTGGAGCCGGGGTCGGCCCCGGCGCGCGGCGACGGCGGCGATGGCGGTCATGCGCCGCCGACCGTCCCGGAAGCGGGCCTGCTGCACGACCAGGTCCACGGTGGCCGCGAGCTGTTCGAGGATGGCGTCGTGGGGTAGGCCGGAGTCGGCCAGGAGGGCCATGGTGGCCAGCCGGCGCAGGGCGTCGGAGGGGCTGTTGGCGTGCACCGTGGTCATGCTCCCCTCGTGGCCGGTGTTCAGCGCCTGGATCATGTCCAGGGCCTCGCCGCCCCGCACCTCGCCCACGATGATGCGGTCGGGCCGCATGCGCAGGGCGTTGCGCAGCAGGGTGCGGATGGTCACCTCGCCCTTCCCCTCCACGTTGGCCGGCCGTGCCTCAAGGGAGAGGACGTGGGGCTGGCCGAGCATCAGCTCCGCCGAGTCCTCGATGGTGATCACCCGCTCCCCCGGGTCGAGGAAGGCGCCGAGGGCGTTCAGGGTCGTCGTCTTCCCGGAGGCGGTGCCGCCGGAGACGACGATGTTGCAGCGGGCGGCGACGGCGGCCCCCAGGAAGGCCATCATCTCGGCGGAGCAGGTGCCGGCGCGCACCAGGTCATCGGGGGAGAGGTGGCGGCGGCGGAACTTGCGTACCGTCAGGTACGGCCCGCCCCGGGCCAGGGGCGGGATGATGGCGTGGACGCGGGAGCCGTCGGGCAGGCGGGCGTCGACGAAGGGGACGGAGGGATCGATGCGGCGGCCCAGGGGCGCCACGATGCGCTCGATGAGGTGGAGCAGGTGCTCGGCGCTGCGGAAGGTGACGGGGGTGAGCTCGAGGAGGCCGTCCCGCTCCACGTACACCTGGCGGGGGCCGTTCACCATGATCTCCGTCACCGCCTCGTCGCGGAGGTAGGGTTCCAGGGGCCCGAGCCCCACCAAGTCATCGGTGACCGACTCCGCCAGCCGGGCCAGTTCCTCCCGGGTCCAGGCCACTTGCTCGCGGGCTAGGATGCAGGCGACAAGGTCCTGGAGCTGGCGCCGGGCGGCGGGCTCGTCCCAGGCGGCGGCGAGCAGGTCGTCGTGGCCGCGCAGCCACTCCTCGCGCAGGCGCCGGAGCAGGTCCTCGCGGGCCGCGGCGGTCACGCCGGCTCCCTCCTCCCGCGGCCGAAGAGCCGCTGTCCCCAGGCTGACCAGGTTCCACCGGGCGGTCGCCGGTCGACCTGGCCCGGCAGCACCAGGGAGGCCAGTTGCCACACGGCGCGGGACAGGGGGTGATCCGGCCGGCTGGCGGCCAGGCACCTTCCGGCGAGGACGGCCTGCTCCACGGCCCGCCGGTCTTCCGGGACGACGGCCGCCGGGCGCAGCCCGGTCCAGCGCTCCACCTGGGCGGGGGAGAGGAGGGGTTCGCGGGCGGCCCGGTTGACCACCAGGTGCAGCCGCTCCCGCCAGGGCACCTGGCGCTTCTCCAGCCAGTCCAGGAGCAGGCCCACCTGGCGCAGGGCGGTCGTCTCGGCGGTGGTGACGAGGAGGAGGACGTCCGCCCGCCGGGCGCAGAGGGCGAGGCGGTCGTCTCGGTTGCGGGTGGGGGCGACGGCGAAGGCCAGGTCGTAGCGCTGGACGGCCCAGTCCAGCAGCCGTTCCACGTGCTCGGCCGTGACCAGGTCGTCCAGCTCGGGGCGCGGCACCCCGGGCAGCACGTGCAGGCCGGTTCCGGCGTCCGTGCGCAGGTGCCGGGCGAAGGCGTCGCCGTCCAGGCGGGAGAGATGGGGCAGGAGGTCGATGAGGGAGGGGCCGGGCTGGACGTCCAGGTGGGTGATGGCGTCGCCCCAGCCGCCCAGGTCGAGGAGCAGGACGC
>JBBIPI010000205.1:0-2892 GCA_037442985.1 Clostridiales bacterium | reverse complement strand
AACGTTTCCTCCTGTCACAGGTACATCGAATGAAATGCAGGCATCTGCCAAGCCACGCACGGCCTCGCGAAACTCCCACATGATCTCGGGTCTCTCGGGATTGCCGAAGTTCAGGCAGTTGGTGAGCCCGATGGGCTCGGCGCCGGCGCAGACCACGTTGCGCGCCGCCTCCGCCACCGCGCGCGCCGCCCCAGCGAAGGGGTCCAGGTGGCAGTGGCGCCCGTTGCCGTCGGTCGCCAGCGCGATGCCCCGGCGCGTCCCCCGGAGGCGCAGCACGGCGGCGTCCCCCGCCCCGGGGAGCACCACCGTGCAGGTGCGGACCATGTGGTCGTACTGGCGGTACACCCACTCCTTGCTCGCCACCGTGGGCGACGCCAGCAGCCGGCGCAGCGCCGCGGCCGCGTCCGCCGGCGCCCCGGGCTGGCCCAGGTCCGGGAGCGCGCCGAGATCGACGGCCCAGGCCTCGTCCAGGTAGGCCGGACGGGCCGCCGGGCGCTCGTAGGCCGGCGCCTCGGAGGTGAGCGTCCTGACGGGCACGTCGGCCACCACCCGTCCGCCCTCCAGCACCCGCAGGCGGCCGTCGCCCGTCACCCGGCCGATGCGCGCCGCCTCCAGCCCCCACTTGCGGAAGATGGCCTCCACCTCGGCCTCGCGGCCGGCGCGGGCGATGACCAGCATCCGCTCCTGGGACTCGGAGAGCATGACCTCGTACGGGGTCATCCCCTCCTCCCGGCGCGGCACCCGGTCCAGCTCGATCTCCATGCCGGTGCCGGCCCGGCTGGCCGTCTCCGCGCAAGCCGAGGTCAGCCCGGCAGCCCCCAGGTCGTTGACCCCCACCACGGCATCCGTCTCCAGGAGCTCCAGGCAGGCCTCGATGAGCAGCTTCTCCATGAAGGGATCGCCCACCTGGACGGCCGGGCGCATCTCCTCGGCCGCCTGGGTGAACTCCTGAGAGGCGAGCAGGCTCGCCCCGTGGATGCCGTCCCGGCCGGTGCGGTTGCCCACGAGGAAGACCGGGTTGCCCACCCCCTCCGCCCGGCCGCGCACCAGCCGGTCCCGGCGCAGGAGGCCGACGCACATCACGTTCACCAGGGGGTTCTCGCCGTAGCACTCGTCGAAGTAGATTTCCCCGCCCACCGTGGGGATGCCGACGCAGTTGCCGTAGTCCCCGATCCCCTTGACCACGCCGGCCAGGAGGTAGCGGTTGCGGGCCGCCCGGGCCTGGTCGCCGTCGCCCGCCCCGGCGCGGTCAGCGGCGCCGCCCTCGGCACCCGCAGCGCCGATGGCGTCGGCCCCGCCGGCAGCCAGCGGGCCGAAGCGTAGGGAGTCCAGCAGCGCCACCGGGCGGGCGCCCACGGTGAAGACGTCGCGCAGGATGCCGCCGACGCCCGTCGCCGCGCCCTGGTACGGCTCTATGGCCGAGGGGTGGTTGTGCGACTCGATGCGCACCGCCAGGGCCAGGCCGTCGCCAATGTCCAGCACGCCGGCGTTCTCGCCCGGTCCCATCAGCACACGCTCGCCCGCCGCCGGCAGGCGCCCCAGGTAGCGGCGGGAGCTCTTGTAGCTGCAGTGCTCGGACCACATGACGCCGTACAGGCCGAGCTCCAGGTCGTTCGGCTCGCGGCCCAGGAGCGCGAGGATGCGGCGGTACTCGTCCTCGGTGAGGCCCACCCGCTCCCAGCGCGGCACCGCCAAGGTCGCCTCGCGCGGGGCCGTCATCGCGCGCCCACCCGCACCCCGGCCGACCGCAGCACCGACTCGAAGAGCAGACGCCCGTCGGCGCTGCCCAGCAGCGCCTCGCAGGCGCGTTCCGGATGAGGCATCATCCCGAGCACGTTGCCGGCCTCGTTGCACACCCCGGCGATGTTGCCGACCGAGCCGTTCGGGTTGGCCGCGGGGACGACCCGGCCGTCGGGCGTGCAGTAGCGGAAGACCACCTGGCCCCGCGCCTCCAGGCGGCCCAAAGTCTCCTCATCTACATAGTAGTTCCCGTCGCCGTGGGCGATGGGGATGGCCAGCACCTGCCCCGGCCGGCAGGCGGAGGTGAAGGGGGTCGCGGCGTTCTCCACGCGCAGGTGGACCGTCTCGCAGTGGAACCGCAGGTCGTCGTTGCGCCGCAGCGCCCCCGGCAGCAACCCGGCCTCGCAGAGGATCTGGAAGCCGTTGCAGATGCCCAGGACCAGCCCGCCGGCGGCGGCGAACTCGCCCACCGCCTCCATCACCGGGGAGAAGCGGGCGATGGCCCCGGGGCGCAGGTAGTCGCCGTAGGAGAAGCCCCCCGGCAGGATGACGCAGTCGAAGCGGGAGAGGTCGCGCTCCTCGTGCCAGACGTATTCCGCCTCCTGGCCGAGCACGTCCCGGAGCGCGTGGTAGGCGTCCACGTCGCAGTTCGAACCCGGGAAGACGACGACGGCGAACCTCATGGCCGGGGGGCCGCCGCAGCCCCCTGCACCTCCTGGACCTCGAAGGCGAACTCCTCGATCACCGGGTTCGCCAGGAGGCGGCGGCACATCTCCTCAACCTCCCGGACCGCCTCGCCGCGGTCCGGCGCCTCCAGCCACACCTCCAGGTACTTGCCGACCCGCACCTCGCCGACGCCCCGGTAGCCCAGGGCGGCCAGGGAGCGCTGCACCGCGTTCCCCTGCGGGTCGAGCACGCCCTTCTTGAGCGTGACGCGGATCTCCGCCTTCCACGCCGCCACGGAACGGCCCCCTCCCGTGCGCCGCCGCCCGGCGCCACCCCCGGCCGGCGGCGAGGACTCGGCTGCGGTCGCGCTAGCGGACGACCGCCGGCGCCTGCACTCGCCGCAGCACCTCCTCGTAGGCCTCCTCCACCCCGCCCAGGTCGCGGCGGAAACGGTCCTTGTCCAGCCTCTCCCCCGTGGCCGCGTCC
>JBBIPI010000204.1:0-2993 GCA_037442985.1 Clostridiales bacterium | reverse complement strand
CGCTTTGCCTCGGAATCGGTGGTCGCTTTCCCTCGGAACAGGTGGTCGGAATGAATCGGAATGGGTGGTCGGTTTCCGTCGGAATCCGCACTATCGGCCCTACTCTCTGGTTTTGACCCTCGCTCTCCTGGCCACGGCCTGGTGGTTGGCATACCGGCGGCGTTGCTGTACCTACACGGGGGCCGCGCCCGGTGAGCCGGCGCGCACGCTGGAAGGGTCGAGGCTTCCCAATTACCCGGCCCTCTGGGCCGCCAGCGCGCTGGTGCTGGCCGTGCTGGTGTTGCCCTATGTCCTGGCGGCCTTGGGCCGCAATCCCCGCGACCTGCCCAGCCCGGGCGTCGCGCCGGCCGGGCAGACGGCCCAGGAGGTCGCCAGCCGGGTGGTCACGTTACAGGTGAAGGGCATGACCTGTCCCTCCTGCCCACTCATCGTGCAGAAGGCCTTGGAGGATGTGCCGGGGGTGGCTAAAGCCGAGGTCACCTTAGAGCCTCCCCGGGCGGTGGTGACCCTGAATGACCCCTGGGTCACCGACGGGGCCCTCGTCCGTGCCGTGCGGGCTGCGGGCTATGACGCGACCCCAGTCAGGTAGGCGGCACCTCCGGGGCCGCCGGGGTTCCAGGTTGGAGGGTGGAAGGAGGTGAGAGGGGATGGCGCAGCAGGTGGTGGCTTTCCGGCTGGTCGGTCTGGCGGATGAGGATTGTTGCCGGCGCGCCGAGCGGGCGGCCCAGGCTGTGCCCGGCGTCCTGGCGGCGCGGGCCGACCTCGCCGCCGGCCGTGTCGAGTTGGAGGTGGATCGGACGCGCTGGGAGGGCCGGCAGTTCGAACAGAGCCTGGCGCGCGCTGGATTCCAAGTGCTGGAGGTGGCGGACGCGCCCCAGGCCCGGGGCGGTTGCTGCTGAAGAGTCGGGGCAGGGAGCGGGGGTGCCCACGGATGCGGCGCCCCCGCTCCGTGTTGTCCCGTATGGTCCGAGGCGCCCCTCCGGGGGGCGTGCAGGGAGGAGGAGAGGCGGCAACGGCCGCGGTGGAAACCGAGGGTCAAGGAGTACCCATGACGTCATTCCCCGATGAGAAGGTGGGCCTGGATTGCTGCGGTCGGCCGGCCCACGGCGCCAGCCCCGCCGCCGACGGCGGCACCGGCGCAGTCCCTGCCACCAGTGCGGCTATTCCCGGCGCTCCTCGGCCCGGCGTGTGCCCCGTGTGCGGGCGCCCGGGGCGGGCGGTGAAGCCGGCCACCGTGAAGAGCTTGCTCTCACCGGAGGCCCTGGCTCGGCTCGATCCGGTCAGGAAGTGGTATTTCTGCCCGCACGGGGACTGCGACGTGGTCTACCATAGCGCGGAGCTGGCCTACCGCCGGGCGGAGGTGCGCGTGCCCGTCTTCCAGAAAGACCCCGGCGAGGACGTGCCCGTGTGCTACTGTTTCGGTTGGACGCGGCGGCGCATCCGGGAGGAGGTGCGGCGGACGGGACGGAACACGCCGGCGGAGGAGATCACGGCCCACGTGCGGGCCGGACGGTGCGCCTGCGAGATCCGTAACCCCCAAGGCGGCTGCTGTCTGCCCAACGTCCGTCGCGTGGCGGAGGAGGCGGCGGGCGGACTTGCTCCATCGCCATGAGGGAGGGGAATCCTCCGGCGGCCGGAAGGCGGGGCCTGGCCCGCGGCCGGCGAGGTGGTATTGCCTGCGGCTGGCCGACCGCGAGGTCGAGGTGACGGCGGGGCAGTTCGTGCGCCACCCCACGATAGTTCGCACGGCGCTCGGCACGTCCCTCATCGTGGGCACCATCCTCACCGCCATCAACCAGGGCCACCTCTATCTCGCCGGTCGGGTGGAGAGCAGTGTTGCTGAAGACCGTTCTCACCTACCTCGTACCCTATTGCGTGGCGACTTACGGGGCGATGAGCAGCGCGCGGGTGCGCGGCGGCACCGCGGAGGGCGACAGGCGCTGAGACCGGGGGCGCCCTTCGGCTTCTGGTGTTCGCCGGGCGAATGATTCGAAGTTCGGAAAGGGTGACCATTATGGCTGGTGGAAATCCGTTTCCAGAGGGCGGCAGACGGGGTGGGGACGAGGACTTCGATCTGGTGATCGTGGGCGGCGGGTCGGCCGGCTTCGCGGCGGCCATCCGGGCCCACGAGCTGGGCGCGAGGGTAGCCGTCGTCAACGAGGGGCTCATCGGTGGGACCTGCGTCAACGTGGGCTGCGTGCCGTCCAAGACCCTCATCGCCGCCGCGGAGACCCTGCACCGGCCGCGCCACGTGCCCTTCGCCGGCATCGCGGCCGAGAGCAGGCTGGCCGACTTCGGCACCCTCATGCGGCAAAAGGACGAGCTTCTAGCCGAGCTCCGGCGGAGCAAGTACGAGGAAGTGCTGGCGGGCCTGCCGCGGGTAACCTACGTCCCCGGGCGCGCCCGGCTGGCGGGCCGGCGCACCGTCGCCGTGCGCGACCCGGCCGGCGGCGAGCGGCGGCTGCGGGCGGGGCGGATCCTCCTCGCCACCGGCGCTTCCCCCGCTATCCCGCCCATCCCCGGGCTGGCGGAGGCCGGCTACCTCACCAGCGCCACGGCCCTCTCGCTCCGCGCGCTGCCGGAGTCCCTGCTGGTCCTGGGCGGGGGCTACATCGCCGCCGAGCTGGGACAGGCCTTCGCCCGCCTGGGGAGCCGGGTGGCCATCCTGGAGCGAGGGGAGCGGCTCCTGCGCCGCGAGGGCCGCGCCGTGGCCGAGGCGTTGACCACCTATCTGCGCGCCGAGGGCATCGCCATTCACACGGGCGTGGCGGTGCGGGCGGTGCGCCGGGCCGGCGACCGGGTCCACGTGGAAGCCGAGGCGGAGGGGAGAGCCGTCACGTTCTCCGCCAGCCACCTCCTGGTGGCCGCCGGACGGCGGCCCAACACGGACGGCCTGGGCCTGGAGGAGGTGGGTGTGGAGCGCACCCCCGAGGGCGGGGTTGCGGTGGACGAGCACCTCGAGACGGCGGTCGAAGGCGTGTTCGCCGCCGGCG
>JBBIPI010000203.1:0-3014 GCA_037442985.1 Clostridiales bacterium | reverse complement strand
GGTGGGCGTGGGGACGGTGCTGGCCGACGACCCGGAGCTCACGGTGCGCCTGGCCCGCGGCCGCGACCCGGTGCGGGTCGTGGTGGACAGCCGCCTGCGCACCCCGCCCGCGGCGCGGGTGGTGGCGGCGGCGGCGCGCTCCCCCGCCCCCACCTGGATCGCCACCACCGATCTGGCGCCGGCGGAGCGACGTGCCGCCCTGGCGGCGGCCGGCGCCGAGGTGATCGTCCTGCCGGCCCGCGGGGGAAGGGTGGACCCGGCCGCCCTGCTGGCGGAGCTGGCCCGGCGCCAGGTCACGAGCGTCCTCCTGGAGGGGGGACCGACCCTGGCTGCCTCCTTCCTGGAGGCGCGGTTGGTGGACCGGGTGGCCGCCTTCGTCTGCCCGCTCATCCTCGGCGGGGCCGGAGCGCCCGGCCCGGTGGGCGGGGAGGGCCGTGCTTCGCCGACCGACGCCCTGCGGCTGGAGGACGTCCGCGTGCGCCGGGTGGGCGGCGACCTGCTGGTGACCGGCCGCCCGGCGGATGCTGCCGCGCCTCCGCCGCCCGCCGACGGCCCGGAGGAGGTCCCGGAGGAGAGGGTGGCCCGTGTTTAGCGGCATCGTAGAGGAGACCGGGAAGGTGGCCGAGGTCAGGCGGGGGCGCGAGTCCCTGGTGCTGACCATCCGCGCCCGCCTGGCCCTGGAGGGCACCCGGGTGGGCGACAGCATCGCCGTCAACGGCGTCTGCCTGACGGTGCGCGCCCTCCAGGGCGACGCCTTCACCGCCGACGTAATGGCCCAGACCGTGCGGGCGACGACCCTGGGCGAACTGCGCCCCGGCGACCCGGTCAACCTGGAGCGGGCCCTGCGCCTGGGGGACCGCCTCGGCGGCCACCTGGTCACGGGCCACGTGGACGGCGTCGGCCGCATCCTGCGCCGCGAGCCGCGGGAGAACTCCACCCTCCTGGAGATCTCCCTGCCGCCGGAGCTGGCCCCGTACCTGGTCCCGAAGGGATCGGTGGCCGTGGACGGCGTGAGCCTGACGGTGGCGGCGCTGCGCCCGGCCTCCTTCGAGGTGGCCCTCATCCCCCACACGGCCGCTGTCACCACCCTGGGGCGCCGCCGGCCCGGCGACCGGGTCAACCTGGAGGCCGACCTGTTCGGCAAGTACGTCGCCCGCCTCTGGGAGGCGGCCGGCCTGCCGCGGCCGGGCGCGCCCGGGGCGGAGGCGCACCCCGCCAGGCGCTGGTCGGCAACGGACACCGAAGAAGGAGAGTGACGGCTGTGGAGCGGGAGTTCCAGCTGAACACCGTCGAGGAGGCCATAGCCGAGATCGCCGCCGGCCGCATGGTGATCGTGGTCGACGACGAGCACCGGGAGAACGAGGGCGACCTGGTCATGGCGGCCGAGAAGGTCACCCCCGAGGCCATCAACTTCATGGCCCGCTACGGCCGCGGCCTCATCTGCCTGCCCATGACGGCCGAGCGCCTGAGGGAGCTGGGCATCCCACCGCTCACCGGCTTCGGCGGGGACAAGCACGGCACCGCCTTCACCGTCTCCATCGACGCCCGCGAGGGCACGACGACGGGCATCTCGGCCGCCGACCGGGCGCGGACCATCCGGGTGGCCGTGGACCCGGCCACCAAGCCCGAGGACCTGGTCAAGCCCGGCCACGTCTTCCCCCTCCAGGCCAAGGAGGGCGGGGTGCTCCGCCGGCCGGGCCACACCGAGGCGGCCGTGGACCTGGCGCGCCTGGCCGGCCTCTACCCGGCCGGGGTGATCTGCGAGATCCTGAACGAGGACGGCACCATGGCCCGCCTGCCCCAGTTGGTCGAGTTCGCCGCCCGCCACGGACTCAAGATCATCACTATCGCCGACCTCATCCGCTATCGCCGCCAGCGCGAGCGGCTGGTGCGGCGGGTGGCCCGCGTCCGCTTCCCCACCCGCCACGGCGACTTCGACCTCCTGGCCTATGAAGACCTGATCACCGGCGAGACGCACGTCGCCCTGGTCAAGGGAGAGGTGGCCGGTGAGGAGCCGGTGCTGGTGCGCGTCCACTCCGAGTGCCTGACGGGGGACGTCTTCGGCTCCCGGCGCTGCGACTGCGGGGAGCAGCTCGACCGCGCCCTGGAGCTGATCCAGGCGGAGGGGCGGGGCGTGCTGGTGTACATGCGCCAGCAGGAGGGGAGGGGCATCGGCCTCCGGGACAAGCTGCGCGCCTACGAGCTCCAGGAGAACGGCTATGACACGGTGGACGCCAACCTGGCCCTGGGGCTCCCCGTGGACGCCCGGGACTACGGCACCGGCGCCCAGATCCTGGCCGACCTGGGCCTGCACCGCATCCGGCTCCTGACCAACAACCCGCGCAAGTACGCCGCCCTGGCCGGCTACGGGCTGGAGATCGTGGAGCGCGTGCCGCTGCGGGTCGAGCCCAACCCCGACAACGCGCGTTACCTCGAGGCCAAGCGCAGCCGCCTGGGTCACCTCCTCTAGCGGCTGCTCCTGCAGCCAAGGGTCACGCCCGTATAGGTGCCGTTGCCCCGGCGGCCTCTGCAGGGGTACAATTGGTCCGGTCGCCGCAGGAACGGGGAGGATTCCAGGGGTGCTCACGCTCGAGGGCCATCTGAGCGGCAGCGGGCTGCGGGTGGCGGTGGCCGTCTCCCGCCACAACCGGTTGGTGACCGACCGCCTCCTGGAGGGGGCTGTGGACGCCCTGCGCCGCCACGGGGTGGCCGAGGACGACGTCACCGTGGCCTGGGTGCCCGGCGGCTTCGAGCTGCCGCTGGCGGCGCGCCGCCTGGCCGCCTCGGGCCGTTACGACGCCGTCGTCTGCCTCGGCGCCGTGGTGCGGGGCGAGACGCCCCATTGGGAGTACATCGCCGGGGAGGCGGCCCGGGGCATCGCCCGCGCCGCCGAGGAGACAGGCGTGCCGGTGGTGTTCGGCGTCCTCACCTGCGACACCCTGGACCAGGCCCTCGACCGGGCGGGAGGCAAGGCGGGCAACAAGGGGGCCGAGGCGGCCCTGGCCGCCATCGAG
>JBBIPI010000202.1:0-3019 GCA_037442985.1 Clostridiales bacterium | reverse complement strand
GCCCGCGCCGGCGCCTGGGGCTCCAGATCAGGCTCTTCCTCGCCCTGGCAGGGCTCGTGCTCCTGGCCCTCCTCATCGTCGAGCTGGTGGCGACGGCCTCCCTCACCAGGCACCTCCTCCACTACCTGACCAGGACGGAGGGCCTGCCGCCAGAGCTGCGGGGCCTGTCCTTCTGGGAGACGCTCCGAGTGATGCATCCGCAGGAGAGGCTGCTCCTCTACCGGATCAACGTCGCCCTCCTGCAGGCTGGCGTGATGGCGCTGCTCCTGAGCGCCCTGGTGAGCTTCTGGGTGGCGCGCCGCCTGACGCGGCCTCTGGCCGAGATGCGGGCCGTGGCGCTGCGGATGGCCCGGGGAGACTTCGGCCAGCGCGTCCCGGAGGACAGCGCCGACGAGCTGGGCGACCTGGCCCGGGCGCTCAACTCCCTGGCCGGCAGCTTGGAGCGGGCGGAGGAGCTGCGGCGGCAGATGACGGTCGACATCGCCCACGAGCTACGCACCCCTCTGGCCGGGCTGCGCAGCTACATCGAGGCCCTGCGGGACGGCGTCCTCCCCGCCGACGCCACCAACCTCCGGGCGGCCCTGGAGGAGACGCTGCGCCTCGAGCGGCTGGTCGAGGAGCTGCGCGAGCTGAGCCTCCTGGAGGCGGGCGGCCTCGCCCTCGACCTCCGCCCGGTGGACGTCAGGCAGGTCATCGGGCGCGTGCTGGCGCTCCACGAGGCCGCGGCCGGGCGGCTCGGGATCTCGCTCTCGGCCGCCCTCCCGCCGGGACTGCCCCGCGTGCGCGCCGATGCCGATCGCCTGGCCCAGGTGCTGCACAACCTGGTGGCCAACGCCCTCACCCACACGCCGCGGGACGGTAGCGTCACCGTGAGCGCCCAACCCGCCGGGGAATACGTGCGCGTCACCGTGGCCGACACCGGCCCGGGCATCCCGCCCGAGGCGCTGCCCTACGTCTTCGAGCGCTTCTACCGTGCCGACCCCTCCCGGGACCGGGGGACGGGCGGCAGCGGCCTCGGCCTCACCATCGCCCGCGCCCTGGTCGAGGGCATGGGCGGGCGCATCTGGGCGGAGAGCGAACCGGGGCGCGGCGCGCGCCTGTCCTTCACCCTCCCGGCCTGGCGGGACGGCGGCTAGGTCAGGCCGGAGCCACCTCGGGGGCGTAGTCCTGCACCGCCCGCACCTCGAGGAAGGGGTCGCCTGCGGCGCCCGCGGCGGCCCGCGCCCGCGCCTCCAGCACCTCGACGATGGCCCGCGCGGTGTCCAGGGAGGTGACGCAGGGCAGGGACAGCTCCACGGCGGCGCGCCGGATCTGGAACCCGTCCCGCACCGCCCCGCGGCCGTCCAGGGTGTTGAGGACCAGGTCGACCTCCCCGCGGTAGATCAGGTCGAGCACGTTGGGCGAACCGCCCTCGATCTTGGCCACCTCTCGGGCTTCCACCCCCCGCCCCCGCAGGAAGCGCGCCGTGCCCGGCGTGGCGTGGAGCGAGAAGCCCAGGGCGGCGAAGCGGCGCAGCAGGGGGAGCGCCTCCTCCTTGTCGCGGTCGGCCACCGTCGCCAAGAGCGCCCGGCGCGGCTCTGCGGCACCCGGGCGCCCGGGATCGGGCAACCGGAAGCCGGCGGCCACCAGCGCCTTGTAGGTCGCCTCGGCGAAGGTCGGGCCCACGCCCATCACCTCGCCCGTCGACTTCATCTCCGGCCCCAGGTCGGTGTCGACGCCGGTCAGCTTGGCCCACGAGAACACCGGCATCTTCACCGCCACCAGCTCCGGGCGGGGCGCCAGGCCCGTGCGCCATCCCAGGGCCGCCAGGGAGTCGCCCAGGATGGCGCGCACCGCCAGCTTCACCATGGGGATGCCCGTCGCCTTGGTCAGGAAGGGGACGGTGCGGCTGGCCCGCGGGTTCACCTCCAGAACGTAGACCCGCCCCTCGTAGACGACGAACTGGATGTTGAGCAGCCCCCTCACCCGCAGGGCGCGCGCCAGGCGGATGGTGTAGTCCTCGATGGTGGCGCGCGTCTCCTCGTCCAGGGAGCGGTCTGGGAAGAGGGCGATGCTGTCGCCCGAGTGGACGCCGGCCCGCTCCACGTGCTCCATGATGCCGGGGATGACCACCGTGTCCCCGTCGGCCACGGCGTCCACCTCCACCTCCAGGCCGGCCAGGTACTTGTCCACCAGCACCGGCCGGCGGGCCGAGACGCGCACCGCCGTCTCCATGTAGTGCCGCAGCTCGTCCTCGTTCCAGACGATCTCCATGGCGCGGCCGCCCAGGACGTACGAGGGGCGCACCACCACGGGGTAGCCGACCCGCGCCGCCACCTGGAGCGCCCCCTCCAGGGAGATGGCCGTCCCCCCGGCGGGGCGGGGGATGCCGAGCTCCGCCAGGAGCGCGTCGAAGCGCTCCCGGTCCTCGGCCCGGTCCACGTCCTCGGGCGCGGTGCCCAGGATGGTCACCCCGGCCCGCGCCAGCGGCCCCACCAGGTTGATGGCCGTCTGCCCGCCGAACTGGGCGATGACGCCCAGCGGCCGCTCCTTCTCGACCACGTTCAGGACGTCCTCGAACACCAGGGGCTCGAAGTAGAGGCGGTCGGCGGTGTTGAAGTCGGTGCTCACCGTCTCCGGGTTGTTGTTGACGATCACCGCCTCCAGGCCGGCCTCGCGCAGCGCCCACACGCAGTGGACGGAGGAGTAGTCGAACTCGATGCCCTGGCCGATGCGGATGGGGCCGGAGCCCAGGACGACCACCTTGGGGCGGTCCGAGGGCGTCGCCTCGTCCTCCCGGTCGTAGGTCGAGTAGAAGTAGGGGGTGGCGGCCTCGAACTCGGCGGCGCAGGTGTCCACCATCTTGTACACCGGGAGGACCCCCCACTGCCGGCGCCGGGCGCGCACGTCCTCCTCCTCCAGGCCCGTCAGGGTGGCCACCTGGACGTCGGCCACCCCGGCCCGCTTGGCCCGCCGCAGCGCCTCCGGGCTCACCCCCTGGCGGCGCAGCCCCTCCTCGATCTCCACCACCTTGCGGATC
>JBBIPI010000201.1:0-3059 GCA_037442985.1 Clostridiales bacterium | reverse complement strand
GGCGCGGTCCCTGGCGCGGGCGGTGGCCCACGCCCGGGCGGCGTGCGGGGGTTCCGCGGGGAGGAGGAGGACGTGTACCTGACGCTGCTCAAGGCCAAGCTCCACCGGGTGACGGTGACGGAGACCCGCCTCGACTACGAGGGCAGCCTCTCCCTCGACGAGCGGCTGCTGGAGGCGAGCGGCATCCTGCCCTTCGAGAAGGTCGAGGTGGTGAACCTGAACACGGGCGACCGCTTCGACACCTACGCCATCCCGGCGCCCGCCGGGTCGGGCACCGTGGGGCTGAACGGCGGCGCCGCCCGGCTCGGCCACGTGGGCGACCCGCTCATCGTCCTGGCCTACGCCCTGGTGCCGGAGGAGGCGGCGTCCGGCCACCGGCCGCGCGTCGTCCTGGTCGACGGGCGGAACGGCGTGCGGGAGGTCCGCGCCGAGCCCGTGGCCGCGTCCCCCGGGGGGTCGCCGTGACGGCGGCCGGCGTCCCGGCCGGGGAGCGCCTGGCGGCCGAGGGACGCTACCTGATGGCCGTCTACCGGCGCCTCTTCGAGCGCTTCGGCCCCCAGGGGTGGTGGCCGGCGCGCACGCCCTTCGAGGTCGCGGTGGGCGCCATCCTCACCCAGTCGGTCGCCTGGGTCAACGTCGAGAAGGCCATCGCCGCCCTGGAGGCGCACGGCCTCCTGGAGCCGGCGGCGCTCCTGGCGGCGCCGCCCGGGCGGCTGGCCGAGCTCATCCGCCCGGCGGGGTACTACAACGCCAAGGCCCGCAAGCTCAAGTCCTTCGTGGAGTTCCTCTTCGCCCGCCACGGCGGGTCGCTGGAGCGCCTCTTCGCCCAGCCCCTGGAGCCGGCCCGGCGGGAGCTCCTGGGCGTGTGGGGCATCGGTCCGGAGACGGCTGACAGCATCCTGCTGTACGCCGGCGGTATGCCCACCTTCGTGGTGGACGCCTACACCCGGCGGATCCTCTCTCGCCTGTGGCCCGACCCGGCAGCCCCCTTCCTGCGGGACTACGAGGCGCTGCGCCGCTTCTTCCTCGACCGGCTGGAGCCGGACCCGGCCCTGTTCAACGAGTACCACGCCCTGCTGGTGGCTCTGGGCAAGGGCATCTGCCGCAAGGGGCGCCCGCGCTGCGCCGACTGCCCGCTTCTATCCCTCTGCCGCTTCGCCCACGAGGACGCCGCGGCGGCGGCGCGTTGACAGGCCCGTTGACGCCTCGTTAAAATGGGGCGGGTCTGGCGGCGCAAGGGGGAAGGCGCTTGTCCTCGCCCAAGTACGTCTTCGTCACCGGCGGTGTCGTGTCCGGCCTCGGCAAGGGCATCGCCGCCGCCTCCCTGGGACGCCTCCTCAAGAGCCGCGGCCTGAAGGTTGCGGCCCTCAAGATCGATCCCTACCTCAACGTGGACGCCGGCACCATGAACCCCCTCCAGCACGGGGAGGTCTTCGTCACCGGCGACGGCGCCGAGACCGACCTGGACCTGGGCCACTACGAGCGCTTCATGGACGAGGACCTGGGCCGGGCCAACAACCTGACGGCCGGCCAGGTCTACCAGGAGATCGTGCACAAGGAGCGGCGGGGCGACTACCTGGGCGCCACGGTGCAGGTCATCCCCCACGTGACCAACGCCATCAAGGCGCGCATCCGCGCCGTGGCCGAGGCCAGCGGCGCCGACGTCCTCATCGTCGAGATCGGCGGCACCGTGGGCGACATCGAGAGCCTGCCCTTCCTCGAGGCGGCGCGCCAGCTCAAGACCGACGTGGGCCGGGATCGGGTGCTGTACGTCCACGTGACCCTGGTCCCCTTCATCGGCGCGGCGGGCGAGCTCAAAACGAAGCCCACCCAGCACAGCGTGCGCGAGCTGCGCAGCATCGGGATCCAGCCCGACGTCATCCTCTGCCGGGCCGACCGTCCCCTCCCCCCTGACGTGCGGGACAAGATCGCCCTCTTCTGCGACGTCAGCCCCGAGGCGGTGATCTCCAACCCGGACGCCTCCTCGATCTACGAGGTGCCCCTGATCCTGGAACGGGCCGGGCTCGGCGACCTGGTGGTGCGGCTCCTCGACCTGCGCCCGCGCCCGCCGGACCTGTCCGAGTGGGAGCGGCTGATCGAGCGGGTGCGCCACCCGAGCCGCCGGGTGCGCGTCGCCTTCGTCGGCAAGTACGTGCGGCTCCACGACGCCTACCTGAGCATCGTCGAGGCGCTGGGCCACGGCGCCATCGCCAACGACGCCCGCCTGGAGATCCTCTGGGTCGACTCGGAGCAGCTCGAGTCGGAGCCGGCCGGGCGGCTCCTGGCGGAGGCCGACGGCATCCTGCTGGGGCCGGGCTTCGGCCGCCGCGGCGTGGAGGGCAAGCTGGAGGCCGCCCGCTACGCCCGCGAGCGGGGCGTGCCCTTCTTCGGCATCTGCCTGGGGCTCCAGTGCGCCGTCATCGAGTTCGCGCGCCACGTCCTGGGCCTGGAGGGGGCCAACAGCACCGAGTTCGACGAGGCGACGCCGCACCCGGTCATCAACCTGATGGCGGAGCAGAAGGGGGTCACGGCCAAGGGGGGGACGATGCGCCTGGGGAGCTACCCCTGCCGGCTGCTGCCCGGGTCCCTGGCCCACCGCGCCTACGGCGCCGAGCGGGTGGTCGAGCGCCACCGCCACCGCTTCGAGGTGAACAACCGCTACCGCGAGCGGCTGGCGGCGGCCGGCCTGGTCCCGACGGGCGTCTGGGAGGAGGGCGACCTGGTCGAGGTCATGGAGCTCCAGGGGCACCCCTGGTTCGTCGGCACCCAGTTCCACCCCGAGTTCCGCTCCCGCCCCAACCGGCCCCACCCCCTGTTCGCCTCCTTCGTCGCCGCGGCCCTGGAGTGGCGGGCCGGCCGCGGCGCCGGTTCCTGAGCCCGCAGCACCTCTCGGGCCACCGTTTGCAAAGTACGACATATAAAAAATGTGACCTTAATAGCCTGAGTTCGACAGCAGACCGGGCGGTTGGGCACCTAGTCAGGGCCATAAGTCCTGGGCCACAAGGCTTCTTGGGCGGGGAGGGCGGAAAAACGCCAAAATTGCATAGGCACACGCTAGT
>JBBIPI010000200.1:0-3077 GCA_037442985.1 Clostridiales bacterium | reverse complement strand
CGGCCGCCTTCGGCGCTCCGGCGGCGCCGGCGCCCCAAGCGGCGCCCGCGGCGCGGCCGGCCCCCCGTCCCTGACGGCAGCCGGTTCGCCAAAAGGCTGGCGGGAAAGCCGAGGGAGCCCCCGCGCCACCGGCGGGGGCTCGCTTCTTCTCCTGCTGGCGGGAGGTGTCGGCGACGCCCACGACGGCGGCTGGCGCAGGCGCAGCGGCCGCCCCCCTCAAGGCGCGGCGCCAGGTGCCCCGGCGGAGGCGGGGGTCGCGGCCTCGTCCTCGATGAAGGCGCGGTGCAGGGCGCGCACCACCCGCTCCACGTCCCCGGCCTCGATGACGCAGGAGATGCTGATGTCGGAAGTGCTGATCATCTGGATGTTCACGCCCTGGTCGGCGATGGTGCGGAACATGCGCGCCGCCACCCCCGGGTGGCTGATCATCCCCGCGCCGACGATGGCCACCTTGGCCACGCCCGTGTCGTGCTCCACCGCCTCCGCGTCCAGCTCCTGCCGCACCTCCTCGGCCACCTCGACGGCTGTCGGCAGGTCGGTCCGGCTCACGGTGAACGAGATGTCGTTGATGCCGCGGCGGCTGGCGCTCTGGATGATCATGTCCACGTTGACCTCGCGGGCGGCCAGGGCGCCGAACAGGCGAGCGGCGACCCCGGGCCGGTCGGGCACCCCCTTGAGGGTCACCTTGGCCACGTCGGTGTTGTGGGCGATGCCGGTGACGATGCGGCCCTTCTCCACGGAGACCCCCTCCTCTGCGCTCCCGGCGCCCTGCCCGCGGCCGGCCGCCGCGGCGCCGGCGCGAACCAGGGTGCCCGGGCGGTCGTGGAAGCTGGAGCGGACGTGGAGGGGGACGCCGAACTTGCGGGCGATCTCCACGCAGCGCAGGTGGAGCACCCTCGCCCCCAGGGAGGCCAGCTCCAGCATCTCGTCGTAGGATATCTCGTCCAGCTTGCGCGCCTGGGGCACGAGACGGGGGTCGGCGCTGAAGACGCCGTCCACGTCGGTGTAGATCTCGCACACCTCGGCCCCCAGCGCCGCCGCCAGGGCGACGGCGGTGGTGTCGGAGCCGCCTCGCCCCAGGGTGGTGATCTCGTCGCCCGGCGTCACCCCCTGGAAGCCGGCGACGATGACGATGTTGCCCCGCTCCAGCTCCCGGAGGATGCGGCGGCCGTCCACGTCCACGATCTTGGCCTTGGTGTGCGCCTCGTCGGTGAGGATGCCGACCTGGGCGCCGGTGAGGGAGACGGCCGGGTAGCCGAGCGCCTGCACCGCCATGGCCAGGAGCGCCATCGAGACCTGCTCGCCCGTGGCCAGGAGCATGTCCAGCTCGCGGCCGCTGGGCCGGTCGGTGATCTCGCGGGCCTTGGCCAGCAGGAGGTCGGTGGTGTCGCCCTGGGCCGACACGACGACCACGGGGGCGTAGCCGGCGTCCCGGGTGCGGACCACCCGCCGGGCGACGTTGCGCACCCGCTCGGCGTCGGCCACGCTCGTCCCGCCGAACTTCTGGACGATGATCCGCACCCTCACGCCTCCTCGCAGCGGATGTGGTTCTCCAGGCGGCAGAGCTCCGGGTGCTGGGCCAGGTCGGCCAGCGCCGCCCGCACGCTGCCGTCGGGTGCCAGGTCGCTCAGGAACACCAAGTCGGCCCGCGGCCCGGCCGGCTTCTGGATCACGGCCCTCAGGTTGACGCCGTGCCGGCCGAAGGTCTCGGCCAGGCGGCCGAGCACGCCCGGCCGGTCCTCGGCGGCGAAGCGGACGTAGTGGGCGGTCACCACCTCGTCCATCGGCAGGACGGGCAGGTCGCGCCAGCAGGTGCAGCCGAGCCCGCGCGTGCCCTGCCGGCGGTTCCGCAGCGCCTCTAGGAGGTCGGCCGCCACGGCGCTGGCGGTGGCGTCGCCCCCGGCGCCGCGCCCGGTGAAGACGACGCGGCCGGCGAAGTTGGCCTCCACCAGGATGCTGTTGAGCGCGCCGTCCACCTTGGCCAAGGGGTGGTCCGCCGGCAGCAGGGTGGGGTGGACGCGCACCTCCACCCGTCCGTCGGCCTCCCGGCCGGTGGCGACCAGCTTGATCACGTAGCCCAGCTCGCGGGCGAAGGCGATGTCGGCCTGCCGGATGGAGGCGATCCCTTCCATGTAGACCCGGTCCGGGTCCACCGGGGCGCCGAAGGCCAGGGCGGCCAGGATGGCCAGCTTGCGGACGGCGTCATGCCCCTCCACGTCGTCCGTCGGGTCGGCCTCGGCGTAGCCCCGCTCCTGGGCCTCGGCCAGGGCCCGGGCGTAGTCGCAGCCGTCCTGGCTCATGCGGGTCAGGATATAGTTTGTAGTGCCGTTCAGGATGCCCCGGATGGCGGTGATCCGGTTGGCGGCCAGGCAGTACTTGAGGGGCCGGATGATGGGGGTGCCGCCGGCGACGCTGGCCTCGAAGAAGAGGTCGGCGCCGTAGGCCGCCGCCGCGTCCAGCACCTCCCGGCCGTGGTACGCCAGCAGCTCCTTGTTGGCGGTGACCACCGACTTGCCCCGCTTCAGGCTCTCGAGCACGATCTCCCGCGCCCGCTCGCGCCCGCCGATGAGCTCCACGACGACGCCGATCTCCGGGTCGCCGACGATGTCCCAGGGGTCGGTGGTGAGCAGCTCCGGGGCGACCTGCACGGGGCGGGGCTTGTGCGGGTCGCGGACGAGGATGCGCTTGACCTGCGGGCGGATGCCCCAGCGCTCCTCGAGGAGGTCGCCGTTCTGGCGCAGGAGGCGGATGAGTCCGCTTCCCACGTTCCCCAGGCCGCACAGGCCGAAGTAGTCGCCCTGGGCCAACTTGCCTCGTCCCCTCCCGGCCGTGCCCGCCGGCGCTCACGAGAACCGCCCTCGTCCTTCCCCGTGTTCCTCGGGGACGAGAGCGGCCCGTGGGCAGGTCAACAACCAAATTATATTGACGCGCAAAGCCCCGGACAAGCGGCTGTCCTAGTTCACTACATGTGAGACTCCATAATGTGGTAGGGCCACTTCTGGGTAGTTTTCCCTAATGTACTCCGCCGGCGTCTTGCCGCCAAGAGCCTGGTGCGGCCGCACGAAGTTGTACGTCCA
>JBBIPI010000199.1:0-3111 GCA_037442985.1 Clostridiales bacterium | reverse complement strand
CCCCATCCCGGCCCTCCAAAACCATGCAGACCCGCGTAAATCAGCCCTGCAGCTTGCAGATCACCTTGTTGAAGACGCCGACCTTGCCGCTCGCGCCCGCTACGGCGTTGCCGCCGCTGCAGGTGGCGTCGCTCACCCACAGGCTGTCGGCCAGGGCCATCATGCCGATCACGATCGCCACCGCCACCAGGGCGAGGATGAGGCCGTACTCCACCAGGCTCTGCCCTTTCTCGCCCTTCAGGAACGTGTAAACCCTCGCCATCAGCTCCATCATCTCCCGCACCCCCTTCCCGGTGCCGGGCCTGGCCGCCCGTGCGCTCCCGCGTTCACTTGCATGATCGCACCGGGGCGACGGGTTGGGTATCCGCCGGAGGACCGGTTTTCGCTGGGACCGGCGTACCTTTCCTCGGCTGTCGGCGCTGCAACCGGCGTCGCAACGGCCTGGGTCTCGGGGCCCAAGGCGCCCAGCGAGAGCGACCCGCCGAGGCCGCGGCGGGGCAGAAGAGGGGGAAGTCAGCGGACCTGGACCCAGCCCTTGCGGATGGCCTCCAGCACCGCCTGGGTGCGATCGCTCACGCCCATCTTGCGGAAGATGCTGTTGGTGTGGTTCTTGACCGTCTTCTCGCTGATGAAGAGGCGGCTGCTGATCTCCTTGTTGCTCGCTCCCTCGGCCAGGAGGCGCAGGACCTCGAACTCGCGCCGCGTCAGGACGCTGAGGGCTCCCCCGGCGCGCTCCCACTCCCGCCGGCGCAGGCCCGCCATCAGGCGGCCGCCCAACTCGGGCTGCAGGTAGGACTCGCCCCGGGCGCAGGCGCGTACCGCCTCCAGCACCATGGCCGGCGGCGCGTCCTTGAGCACGTAGCCCTCCACCCCGGCCTGCATCGCCTCGACCACGTAGTCCTCGGCATCGTGGATGGTGAGGACGACGATCCTCACGGCGGGGAACTCGGCCTTGATCGCCCGGCTGGCCTCCAGGCCCGACATCCCCGGCATGTTGAGGTCCATGAGCACCACGTCCGGGTGGAGCTGGCGCACCAGGTTCAGGCACTCCCTCCCGTCGGCCGCCTCCCCCACCACCCTGATCCCGGCCAGGCCGAGGACCTGGCGCAGCCCCTCGCGCAGCAGCGGGTGGTCGTCGGCGATCAGCACCCGGATCGGCCGGTCAACGGCGCTCCCCATCGCCTCACTCCCCTTCCTCTCGGGGAACAGGTATCACGAAGGACACGCGCGTGCCGCGCCCGGGCTGGCTCTCGATCTCCAGCGACCCGTCCACCAGCGCCACCCGCTCCCGCATCCCGGCCAGCCCGAAATGCCGGTCGTCCTGACCGGCGGCGGCCACGTCGAAGCCCAGGCCGTCGTCCTCGACTATGGCGTTCACGCGGTCCGGCAGGAACTCGACCTTGACGCTCACGGTCGCGGCGCGCGCGTGCTTCCAGACGTTGCTCACCGCCTCCTGGACGAGCCGGAAGAGGGTGACCTCGAGGGGGGACGGCAGGCGCCGCTCCTCGCCCAGCACGCGCATGGCCACCTGCAGGCCGGTCCGCTGACCGATCCCGTCCAGGTAGGCCCTCAGGGCCGGGATGAGGCCCAGGTCGTCCAGGGCCAGGGGCCGGAGGTCGAAGATGATGCGCCGCACCTCCTGCAGGCTGTCCCGGAGCTGCTTCTTGAGGTTCTCCACCTCGCTCCGGGCGCGCTCCAGGTCCGACTCCATCAGCTTCTCGCAGACCTCGAGGCGCAGGACCAGGTTGGCCAGGCTCTGGGCCGGGCCGTCGTGGATCTCGCGCGCCACCCGCCGGCGCTCCTCCTCCTGGGCCTTGATCACCGTCGCCAGCAACCGCCCGCGCCGCTGCAACCCCTCCACCTGGCCGGCCAGGTCCTTCAGCTTGCCGGTGATCACCTGGAAGGCCAGGCCCACGCTGTTCACCAGGTCCTCGGCGCGCCGCACCGTCTCCCGCAAGCGCTTGAGCCTAAGCTCGAGGGCGTCCCGCTCCCGCCGCAGCAGCGCCTCCCGCTCCCGGGCGACCTGCAGGCGCACCCGCGCCTCCCGCGCCAGGTCGTAGGCGGCGCGGATCTGGTCCTCGGTGTAGCGGCTCATGTTCTCGCTCACCTGGAGCAACTGGGCCCGCGCGCGCCGGTCCTCCCGTTCCAACCGGTCCACCAGGTCCACCTGGCGGGCCGCCTCCTCCTTGACCCGGGCCAGTTCCTGGGCGAACTCCTCGAACTGCTGCCGGGCGTCGTCGGCGATGGCCAGGAGCTGGCCCCGCCCCCGCTCCATCGTGGCGATGACTTCCTTGATGACGGCGTCGATCTGATCGGTGCCCTGCGCTGCGAGGACCTCCATTACCCCGGCCTCACTCCCGCGCGCCCAGGGAGACCAGCACCCGCCGCACCGCCGCGGGCGGCACCCCCGAGACGATCTCCACGCTCCCGAAGGTCCGCGGCAGGACCCAGTGGACCTGCCCGGAACGCGCCTTCTTGTCCAGCGCCATGGTCTCCAGCAGACGGTCCACCGGCAGTTCCGGCGCCTCCGGCAGGCGGACGGGCAGGCCCAGGGACGCCAGCACCGCCTCCAGCCGCTGCTGGTCCGCTCGGCTCCAGGTCTCCCCGCCCGGCGGGAAGAGGCCGGCCACGTCCGGTTCCAGGGCCAGCCGCCCGGCGGCCACCATGCCCAGCGCCACCGCCTCCCCGTGCAGCAGGCCGCGGTAGGCGCCCACGGCCTCCAGCGCGTGGCCCACCGTGTGGCCCAGGTTGAGGACCATGCGCCGGCGGCTCTCCCGCTCGTCCGCCTCCACCACGGCCGCCTTGATGCGGCAGGAGCCGGCGACGGTCCTCACCAGCACGTCACCCCGCCGCGCCAGCAGCGCCTCCCGCTCCCGCTCGACGAACCCGAAGTAGCCGGCGTCGGCGATGACGCCGTGCTTGACCACCTCGGCGAGCCCGGCCACGAACTCCCGCTCGGGCAGGGTGCGGAGGGTGGCCACGTCGGCCAGGACCAGCCGCGGCTGGTAGAAGGCGCCGATGATGTTCTTGGCGCGGGGGTGGTTGACCCCCACCTTGCCGCCCACGCTGGCGTCCACCTGGGCCAGGAGGGTGGTGGGCACCTGGGCGAAG
>JBBIPI010000198.1:0-3143 GCA_037442985.1 Clostridiales bacterium | reverse complement strand
CGCGAGACCGTCGCCGCCCTGGAGCAGACCCTGGCCCGGCTCGAGGAGGACCTGGTCGACCGCGAGCGGCTGGCCGGGCGGCTGGCGGAACTGACCGCCCTCGAGGGCCGGGCGCACGCCCTCCTCGAGGAGGCCAAATCCCTGCTGGCGAGGCTGGAGCGGGCTCAGACGCCCTCGGATGCCCCCGCCCGCCCGGAGGCGGGGGCGCAGACGGCCTCCCGGTAGAGCTCCCTGCATGCGGCGCCGACGACGGGAGACCCAGTGCCCGCGAATCCGCCATCCGGACGCCGGGTCCCGCTCATTCCCGTCCGCCCCCGCGGCGCGCCCTGCCGCTGCCGGAGGCCCCCCGCCGGGCCCATCCAGCCACTCCCGCCACAGGCGCGCCAACTCCTCCAGGTCCTCCCGTCCCAGGTCGTCCACCCCGGCCCGCGCCTCCACGTGGTGGCGCACCTCGTGCAGGAGCGTCCGACGCAGCTCCTCCTCCCAGACCTGGGGCGGCTCGCCGGCGAAGACGCGGCGGAAGGAGCCGTAGTAGATGGCGATCAGCGGCCCCAGGTAGTCCTCGACGATGTACTCGCCGAGCAGGTACACGCCCGGCGGGTCCTCCGAGCGCCGCCGGGTCTTCTTTTCGATGATTATCCCTCCGTTGAGCCCCTCCAGCAGGGCGGGCGGGATGCCGTCGGCGATGGCCTCGGCCAGGTCGGCGAAGGCGTCGAAGTCCACGCCCCTCCACCCCCGGGGCCCATTCTAACGCGGGGCTCAGGGGACGCGGAAGCGGACGGGCAGGATCAGCTCCTCGCGCCGGGAGCCGTCCGCGGGGCTGTAGGTGACGAAGATGATCGCCCCGGCCGGGCTGGTGGGGCGCTCGAAGGGGACGCTCACCTCGAACTCGCCCCACGCCGGGGCGGCGTCCCGGGCCCGGACAGTCTGCCGCGCCAAGACGTTGTGGCCGTCCTCGATCTCGATGTCGAAGGTCGCCTCGAAGGCGCGCGCCTTCCCGACGATGCGCACCGGGCTCTCGATGGTCTCCCCAGGCCGGGGCGAGGTGACGCGGAAGTTCCCGGACTCCTGCGCGGGGCCGGCGGCCTCGTCGCGCGGCGGGAGCGGCGAGGTGAGGGTGAGGTCGCCGCGGTAGGCGAAGACGACGGGACGCCGGAGGCGCGGTGCGGACACCAGATCGTAGGGATACGTGATCGCCTGGGTGACCGGCTGACCGGGCTGCGGCGCCTCCAGCCTGACCACCGCCACCTCGGCCTGCCGCCCACGCGCCAGGTCCTCCACGCGCACGGCGTAGCCGCCTGTCGGCTTCTCGCCCCAGGCCACCAGCAGGTACGTCCGCTCGCCCTCGTGGCGGACATGGGTGCCGCGCCGCCGGGAGTTCTCCCGCACCCACTGGCGCAGGTCGCCCGGGAGCCCGTCGGGGTCGGGCCGGGTGAAGGCGATGCCCTCGCTTTCCGGGGCCGCCTCGCGGGCCGACCGCGCCGCGCAGGCCGTCAGCGTCGTCAGCGCGGCCAGCAGGAGCAGCAGCCCCGCTCCGTGTCGCCGTATCCGCGCTCCCTCCCTCGACGGTGGCTCCGGCGCCCGTCGTGGTCCCGTCACGCCCATTCCTTCCCCGGGCGTTGACGGTTCATGCGGCGGAATGAGCGCCCCCCCAAGGGGATCGGCCGGCCGCGTCCCATTGAACGCGGTGAGACGAGGAGCGGAAAGCATGCGCCCGACCACCACCGTCGGCGTCGCGTCCTGCATTCTCTGCGCCGCCGTCCTCCTCCTCCTGGCAGGGTGCGGCCGGACGGCGGCCGGCCCGGCTGGCGGGGATGCCCCGGGGCCAAGGATCACCTTCGACTCTCCCCCACCCATGTCCCTCGACCCGGACAAGCGATCCTTCGCCACCCTCAAGACGAGCAAGGGCGAGATCCGCCTGGAACTGTGCCGGTGGAGCGCGACCCCCCGAGCGGCGAGCTGAGCCGCCCGGCGGAGCCGGTGCGCCTGCTGGCGGTCACCGTCGAGGAGCGCTGAGCCCGGCACGCCCCCGGCCCGGCGGCGGCTCCGTCGCCGGCTCGACGAGCGTGAGCGTGCCGCCGGTGGCGTCCAGCACCGCCCGCACGCCCAGGGGCAGCGTCAGGTTCCAGGGGCCGTGGCCGAAGGGCAGCCCGGCCAGCACGGGGACGCCCAGGCCCCCCAGCAGCTCCTCCACCACCCGGCGGACCTCCACCCAGCGGCTGGCGTCCGCCGCACCCGGCCACGCCCCCAGGTGGCCCAGGGCCACGCCCGCCACCCGCGCCAGCTTGCCCGCGTTCCGCAGGTGGGTGAGCAGGCGGTCCAGCCGGTACGGCTCCTCGCCCACCTCCTCGAGGAAGAGGAGGCGACCGTCGGTCTCGATCTCGTAGGGCGTGCCGAGGGTGGAGGCGACCAGGGAGAGGTTGCCGCCCACCAACTCCCCCTCCGCCACCCCGCCCCGGACGGTGACGGGGTCCGGGCCGTCCTCCGGAACCGGCAGCGCCCCGAGAGGCTCCGGCGCGAAGAGCGCCCGCCGCAGCCAGGCCAGCGTCGCGCGCCCGGGGGAGCGGCCCAGGTCGCTGGCCACCATGGGTCCGTGGAAGACGACCAGCCCGCCCAGCCGGTGCACGGCCAGCAGGAGGGCGGTGACGTCGCTGTAGCCGACCAGGGCCTTGGGATGGGCGGCGATGAGGCCGTAGTCCAAGAGCGGCAGGATCCGGAGCGAGCCGTAGCCGCCCCGCAGGCAGAAGACGGCCCGCACCTCGGGGTCGGCGAAGGCGTCGAGCAGGTCCCGGGCCCGCTCTCCGTCGTCGCCGGCCAGGTAGCCGCGGCGCGCGCCCAGGTGGCGTCCCCGCACCACCCGCAGGCCGAGCCCCTCCAGGACGGCGACGCCGCGCTCCGTGTCCTCGGCCGCCGCCGGGCTGGCCGGCGCCACCACCGCCACTGCGTCCCCCGCGCGCAGCGCCTGGGGCTTCCGCGCCACGGAGCCTCCCCGGAGGCCAGGCCGCCTCGGCCTCCGCATCGTCAGAGTACGTCAGGCTCTCGAGGATATGCCAACGGTCTAGCTGGCCGCGGGGACGCCGGCCAGCGGCAGGCTGCAGCACTCCTCCCGGAAGGCCAGCTCGAGGCCGCGCGCCTGGGCGTGG
>JBBIPI010000197.1:0-3175 GCA_037442985.1 Clostridiales bacterium | reverse complement strand
CTCCCCCCATGCGCTCCACCAGGAGCGCGATGACCGGCTGGACCGCCATGGAGCCGGCCTGCACCGCGAACACCAGCAGCAGCGCGGTCCGGAGCGGCCGGCAGCCCAGGACCGCCCAGCCGTTCTCCGCGCGGCCGTTCCCCGCCGGGCGCCCGCCGCCGCGGACGAAGGCGGCCACGAGGGCGGTGCTCGTAAGCATCACCGCCGCCGCGACCAGGAAGGTGGGGCGGATCCCGACGGTGTCGGCCAGCGCGCCCCCGAAGAGCGGGCCGGCGATGCTGCCGGCCCCCGCCGCCACCTGGAGGGCGGAGAGGGCGAAGCTCATCTCGGCGGCGGGGACGATGGCCGCCACCAGGGCGTTGGCCGCGGGGAGGAAGCCGCCCAGGAGGCCGTTGACGACGCGCAGGAGCAGGAGTTGCTGGGGGGAGGAAGTCTGGGCCATGAGCACGTTGACGAGCGCAATGGCCACTCCCGAGCGCAGCACCATGGCCTTCTGGCCGAAGCGGTCGCCCAGGCTGCCCCAGACGGGGGCCATGAGCCCGCCCGAGAGGAAGCTGGCCCCGTAGATCAGCCCCGCCCAGGTCTCGATCCCGCGCGTCACGCCCATCTCCTTCAGGTACAGGGGCAGGAAGGGCAGGACCATGGAGAAGCTCACGATCGTGAGGAAGACGCCCGCCGCCAGGAACCAGACGTCGCGCCGCCAGCCGGCCGGTCCGGCGCTCGGGGAAGGACACGGAGCCGTCATGGGAGTAATATAGTATTTTGCGTGCCCGAGCCCCGACGGGAGGTGAGGCGGGTGGACCAGCCCTACCGCACGCTCAAGGAGGTCGTCCTGGGCCGGCGCAGCGTGCGCCGCTTCCTCCCGGACCCCGTCCCCGAAGGGGACGTGCTGGAGATGCTCGAGTGCGCCCGCTGGGCGCCCAGCGACACCAACCAGCAGCCCTGGCGCTTCGTCGTGATCACCAACCGCGACACGATACGGCGGGCGGAGGAGATCTGCTGGGAGGAGATCGCCCGCCTGCAGGAGCGGGCCCTCGCCCTCCGGCGGCCGGACGTGGCCAAGAAGCTGAAGGTGTTCGGCCGTTACGCCGCCGTCTTCGCCGAGGCGCCCGTCCTCATACTCCTGGTGGGCGAGCCGTACCGCTCCCGCTTCACCGAGGAGATCTTTCTCCCCCTCTTCTCCTACGAGGAGATGGCCTCCCTGGCGCGGGAGGAGTCGCTCAAGAGCGTCAGCCTGGCGGCCCAGAACCTCCTGCTGGCGGCCCACGCCCTCGGGTACGGCGCCTGCGCCATGACCGGCCCGGTGATCCTGGCGGAGCGCCGCCTGGCCGAGCTGGTCGGGCTCGACCCGGAACAGTTCATCGTCCTGGCCGTCGCCCTGGGACGGCCGGCGGTCCAGCCCGAGGGTCCGGGCCGCCGCCCCCTGGACGAGCTGGTCTCCTGGCGCCGGTGAGCGGCATGGGCTTCCTGCGGCTCAGGTCCACGCCGGTGGAGGTGCGGGGCAGGACGGTCGAGCTGGAGTGGCTGGAGTTCCCCGATGTGGTCGCCATCCTCCCCCTCCTGCCGGACGGGCGCATCGTGCTGGTTGAGCAGTACCGCGCCCCGGTGAACAGGCCCTGCCTGGAGGTCCCGGCCGGCGCGGCCGCCCCGGGGGAAGCCCCGGTGGACGCGGCGCGCCGCGAGCTGGCGGAGGAGACCGGCTACCGGGCCGCGTCCCTCAGGCCCCTGGGGGCCTACTACCCGGCCATCGGGTACTCCTCCGAGCGCATCTTTCTGTACCTGGCCACCGGCCTGGAACCCGGCCCCACCAGCTTCGACGAGGGGGAGGAGATCACGCCCGTGGCGGTGACGCCCCAGGAGATGGAGCGCCTGATCCGCGCAGGAAGGATCTGCGACAGCAAGAGCATCCTGGCCTTCCTGCTCTGGCGGCAGGAGCAGGCCGGCCTCCCGGTCACTGCCGGATTCCCACCGGCCCCCTCACGGTGAGGTCACTGAGCGGCGGCCGGCTCGGTAGGCCTGGGCGTGTAGGCGACGGCGAACTTGACGGCGAAGGCGTCCACCTGCTCCGTCAGGGCGCGCAGGCGGGCGCGCCCGGCCGGGTACACGGGAGCCGGCGCGAGCACGGCGAAGAGCCGCCCGTGCCGGATGAGTCCGACGGCGGGGAGCGCCCCGTCGAACTCCTCCCTGCCCATCCCCCGCTCGGCGAGGAAGTCCTCGACGAGCTTGGGGAAATGGGCCGTGTCCAGGATCCCGCCCCACAGCCGGTCCGGATAGCGGCCGACCACTGCCGCCAGCGCCTGGGACAGCTCCTCGTCCGGCCCGCGGGCGCCCACCAGTTCCACCAGGCCGGACTTCTCGGGCCAGGCCTCCGCCGCCTGCTGCACGTCGGCCGGCTTCAGCAGCCTCAACTCGGGGGTCTTCCGGCGCCGGAGAGCCATCGGCACGGCCATCCCTCCGCACGACAACCGGGAAACGTTTGAAAAATATATTTACCAAAAGGGGCCCTGCTCCTGCCGGGGGCCTCGGGGAGCGGGACGTGAAGATCTTCATCTCCGCGGACATGGAGGGCGTGGCCGGCGTCGTCCACTGGGACCAGGTCGACCCCGGCAAGCCTGACTACGAACTGGGGAGGCGGCTGATGCTGGGCGAGGTGAACGCCGCCGTGGCCGGCGCCTGCGAGGGCGGCGCCCGCTCAGTGGTCGTCAACGACGCGCACTGCCTCATGCGCAACCTCCCGCCCGAGGGGCTGGACCGCCGGGCGCGGCTCGTGTCGGGCGGCCTCAAGGCCCTCTCCATGGTCGAAGGGTTGCAGGAGGGCGGGTTCGCCGCCGCCCTCTTCGTCGGCTACCACGGCCGCGCCGGGTCCCCCGGCGTGCTGGCCCACACCTACTCCAGCGCCACCGTCCACGAGTTGCGGCTGAACGGCCTCCCCGCCGGGGAGGTGACGGTCAACGCCGCCGCCGCGGGGGCTCTGGGCGTCCCGGTGGCCCTCGTGGCGGGCGACGCCGAAGCCGTCGCCGAGGCCCGCGCCCTCCTGGGCGACGGCGTCGAGACGGTGGCCGTGAAGGAGGCGCGCAGCCGCTACAGCGCCCTCGCCCTCCACCCCGACGAGGCCCGCGAGGCCATCAGGGAGGCGGCGGCGCGGGCGGTACGGCGCGCCCCCGGCCTGCGGCCC
>JBBIPI010000196.1:0-3177 GCA_037442985.1 Clostridiales bacterium | reverse complement strand
GCGCCGCAGGCCTGGCCGCCGCTCCTGAGCCGGCGAAGCCGGGCGGTTCTCAGCCGGGGCGGCGGGGCTCCGGCGCGGGCTCCTCGTCGGCGAGGGCGTGAGGTACGCCCATCTCCTCCAGGGCCTGCCGGACGACGCTGGCGCACTTCTGGATGTTGCCCTCGAGCCTCTCCAACACGGTGGCGGCGTACTCGCGGGCTCCCAGCTTGATCTCCCTGCTCTGCCGGCGCGCCTCGTCCAGGATGCGCGCCGCCTCTTCCTCGGCCCGCTGGGTGATGACCGACTCGCTCGTCAGCTTGTCGGCGCGGGCGCGGGCGTCCTTGATGATGGCGTCGGCCTCCTCCCGCGCCTGGGCCAGGATCCGCTCCCGGTCGCGCACCACGCGCTGCGCCTGCTGGACTCCTTCCGGGATCGCCTTGCGCAGCCGGTCGACCAGCCCGTACAACCGGTCCATGTCGACGATGATCTTGCCGGTCAGGGGGATGTGGGGGGCGTCGTCCAGCAGTTCCTCGATCTCGTCCAGCAGCGCGTTAAGGTCCTGGTCCAGCATCCCGTCATCTCCCCTTGAACAAGGCCCCGAGCCGCTTGGCCACCCCGGGCGGCACCAGCCCGGTCACGTCCCCGCCGTAGCGCGCCACCGTCTTGACGATGCTCGAGCTTAGGTAGGCGTTCTCGGGCCGCGTCATCATGAAGCAGGTCTCCACCTCGGGGTTCAGGCGCATGTTCATCTGGGCCATCTGGAACTCGTACTCGAAGTCGGTCACGGCGCGCAGCCCCCGGATCACCACCCGGATCCCGCGGGCGCGCACGTAGTCGCTCACCAGGCCGTCATGGGCCTCCACCGTCACGTTGGGCAGGTGCGCCACGGCCTCCCGGACCATCTCCAACCGCTCTTGGAGGGTGAAGAGGACCGCCTTGTCCGGATTGGGGAAGATGGTCACGTAGAGGCGGTCGAAGAGGCGGGACGACCGCTCGATGATGTCCACGTGGCCGTTGGTGATGGGGTCGAAAGTTCCGGGACAGAGCGCCAGCCGCACCTTGTCACCCCGATTCCGGGGTAAATTCGCCGGAGTCGCCGCACTCCCCTGCCTCCGGGACGTAGAAGGACAGGGCCGTGTCCCCGTAGCGCCGCCCTTCCTGCCGCGCCAGGCGGCCCACCCGGGCCGGGGGCCGGTCCCGGGCGGCGTGCTCCGCCACCGCGACGCCGTCCTCGCCGAGCAGGCACCCCTGGGAGATGGCCTCCAGGGCCGGTTCCAGGAGGCCGGCGGCGTAGGGGGGATCGAGGAAGATAAGGTCGAAGCGCTCCCCCCGCGCCGCCAGGTCGCCCAGGACGGCCAGGGCGTCGCCGGGCAGGACGAGGGCCCGGTCGCCGTACCCCAGGTCGGCCAGGTTCCGCGCGATGACCCGGCAGCAGCGCCGATCCCGGTCCACGAAGGTCACGTGGGCCGCGCCCCGGCTCAGGGCCTCGAGCCCGAGGTTGCCGCTCCCGGCGAACAGGTCCAGCACCCGGCTCCCGGCGACCCGTCCGCCGAGGATGTTGAAGAGCGCCTCCTTGACGCGGTCGGAGGTCGGCCGCACGCCCGCCTCCCGCGGCACGTGCAGCCGCCGCCCCCGGGCCTCTCCGCCGACGATCCGCAGCACCGCCGCCACCCGTACCTCATTTTGCCATGTTTAGAGCGCCGCTCGCCAGGAGAGATTAATGCTTGCAAGGCCAAGTTCACCCTCCCCCATCAGCTCTTCCTCAACCCGGGAAGGGCGGCGAAGGCTCCCAGCACCCCTGGGAGCCTTTCGTTCCCTTGGAAAGGAGCGAGGCCATGGACGGTCAAGGGCATCCCCGCACCGACCTAGCCCTGGAGGCCCACGAGGCCGCGCGCGGGCGGGCGGCACGCCTCCCGGGGGTCGAGTTCCGCGAGGAGCGGGCGGGGGAGGTGGTGGTGTCCTCCGTCACCATTCTCGACGAGACCGGGGCGGCCGCCATGGGCAAGCCACCCGGCCGCTACGTGACCATCGAGGCCCGGAGCCTGCTGCGGCGCGACACGGAGGTCAGGGAACAGGTGGCCCGCAGGCTGGCGGAGGAGCTCGGCCGTCTCCTCCCGGGACCGGAAGCGCGGGTGTTCGTCGTCGGCCTGGGCAACTGGAAAGCCACCCCCGACGCCCTGGGCCCCAAGGTGGTCGCCCGCCTCCTGGTCACCCGCCACCTGGCCGACTACGTGCCGGCGGACCTCCAAGGGGGACTCGGTTCCCTGTGCGCCCTGGCGCCGGGCGTCCTGGGGCTCACGGGGTTGGAGACGGTGGAGATCGTGGAGGGGGTGGCGCGCCGCGTCAGCCCCGACGTGGTGGTGGCGGTGGACGCGCTGGCGGCGCGGAGCATCGGGCGCATCCTCACCACCGTGCAGCTCAGCGACGCCGGCATCCACCCGGGGTCCGGCGTCGGCAACCACCGCCGGGCCCTCACCCGGGAGTCGCTGGGGATCCCGGTCGTCGCCGTCGGCGTGCCCACGGTGGTCCACGCCTTCACCATCGCCATGGACACCGTGGACCTGCTGGTGCAGCGGCTGCGGGCCACCCACCCCTTCTACTCCTACCTGGACCGGCTCGAGGGCACCAGGAAGCACGAGGTGATCCAGGAGGTGCTGCACCCTTTCGTCGGCGACCTGATGGTGACCCCCAAGGAGATCGACCTGCTCGTGGACGACCTGGCCGAGGTGGTGGCCGCAGGGATCAACGCCGCCGTCCACCCCCGCGTGCGGGCCCAGCCCTCCCTCACCTGAGCCGGCGAACAAAAGATGAGCGGTTTTGCTACGAAAACCGCTCATCCAGGGTTCCCGATGGAAAGGGAGGCTGGGCCGCGTCAGGGCCGCGGCGCCGGACGGGCAGCCGGGGCCGCGGGCGCCGCGCCGCCCGCCTTCTGCTGCTCGGCGAGCTGCCGCCGGCTGTCCTCGTCGAGCTCGAGCGAGGGAGCCTCGTCGGCCAGGGCTTTCCAAGCCCGCGCCCGGCGGGCGGCCTCGAGCAGGTTGCCGGCGGCGTCGTGCACCGCGTGCGCGTTCTCGCTGACCCAGATGCGCTCGCGCGTGCGGTGGCGCCGGACCTCGGAGACGAAGCCGGCCACGCGGCCCTGCTCGCGGATCAGGCGCTGGAACAGCGCGCGCCGCCCCGGATCGACGTACCACTCGGCCG
>JBBIPI010000195.1:0-3184 GCA_037442985.1 Clostridiales bacterium | reverse complement strand
CCGGGCGGCCGGGGCGAGGGAACACCACGTAGGCCGCCTCCCCCTCCCCGCCCGCCAGGGCGGAGCTGGCGCGGAGGGCGTCGTAAGGACCGACCCCCAGGGGGATGGGGCCGGCCAGCAGGCCGACCACCCGGAAGCGGCCGGGGAGGGCGTCGTTGGGGTCCACCTCCTGCCCGATCTCGTCCCCCAGGCGGACGCCCTCCTTCCCCTTCAGCACATCGCGGTGCAAGGCCACCTCGGCCTTGCCCGGCCGCGGCAGCCGCCCCTCCGCCAGCGTCATGCCGGTGCGGGCCAGGAAGTCCCCCAGATCCCGGGCCTTCAGCCCCAGTACGGGCCGCACGTCGCTTCCGAAGATGCCCACTACGCGCACCCGGGCGGGGATGGCGGGCATGAGCCGCCCCACGTCGCGGTTGCCCTTCAGCGCCCTGACCACCCGGGGCGTGAGGAGGCCCTTGGGACTGGCGACCAGGACGTAATAGCGGTGCGGCTCCACCCAGGCGGTGCGGGCGGCGGCGATCATGGAGCCGGTGAGCACCGCCGTCAGGCTGGCGGCGAACACCGCCAGGGCGACCACCGCCACCACCGGCAGGGCCCGCCGCCGGTTGCGGGCGAAGTAGAGCAGGGGCGAGAGCGGCCCCGACCACACCGCCTCCTCACCTCCTCCGCCTACTCGTGGCGCAGCGCCTCCACCGGGTCCAACCCCGCCGCCCGGCTGGCCGGGTAGACGCCGAAGACGACCCCCACCGCCGTGGAGACGGCCACCGCCAGGAGGGCGGTGGACCAGGTGAAGAGCGCGGGCAGCTTAAGGATCTTCCCGGCGGCGACGGCGAGGGCGCCGCCGAGCGCCATCCCCAGGAGGCCACCCACCAGCGAGAGGGCCACCGCCTCGAGGAGGAACTGGCGCAGGATGTCCTTCCGCCTGGCCCCCAGGGCCATGCGGATGCCGACCTCGCGCGTCCGCTCGGTGACCGAGACGAGCATGATGTTCATGATCCCGATCCCGCCCACCAGGAGGGCGATGGCGGCGATGCCGCCGATGACCGCCGTGAGGATGTCGGTGACCCGCCGCACCGCCTCCACCATCTGGTCCAGGCTCTGGACCTTGAACTTCCCCGGCCCGTGCCGGCCGTCCACCCAGGCCTGGACGGCCTTCTCCACCTCCCGCGCCCGCTCCGCGGCGACCGGCCGCACCGAGAGGAAGGCGATCTCTTCCTCCCCCGTCACCCGTTGCAGGGCGGTGTAAGGCACGAAGAGCTTCAAGGCCCCCAGCATCCCCATCTGGGCGAAGAGGCCGCGGGACCTCTCTGCCACCCCGACGATGACGAAGGGGAACCCGTTGACGCGCACCACCTGGCCCAGGGCCCGGCCGGCCCCGTAGAATTCCTCCTCGGCCTCCTCCCCGATGACGGCCTCCTCCTCGGTGAAGAAGCGGCCGCGCGCCAGCCTGAGGCCGTAGATCAGCGGGTAGGCGGCGTCCACCCCCTGGGCGGTGAGGGCGCGGGTTTCACGGCCGAGCTTGGCCGTCACCGTCACGTCGATCTCGGGCGACGCCTGCACCACGCCGGGGAGGGCGCGGATGGCGCGCAGGTCGTAGTCGGTGAGGTATTGGACCCGCCTCATGTCCCCGCCGTAGCTCATCCAGTCGGGCTGGACGAAGACCGTCCCGGCGCCGATGCTCTCCAGCTCCCCCAGGACCAGGGCCTGGCCGCCGCGGCCGATGGCCACCACGGCGATGACCGCGGCCACCCCGATGACGATCCCCAGGGTGGTCAGCAGCGAGCGCAGCCGGTTGGCCCAGAGGGCGTCCAGGGCGACGGCGAGGCACTCGCGCAGGCTCACCGCCCGGCCGCCCCCGCCTCGCCCGCCGCCGGGCGATCCTCCACCACCCGTCCGTCCCTTATGACGATCACCCGCCGGGCGCTGGCGGCCACCTCGGGGTCGTGGGTCACCAGGACGATGGTCGCCCCCTCGGCGTTGAGCCGGCCGAAGAGGGCGACGATCTCGGCGCCCCGGCGGCTGTCCAGGTTGCCGGTGGGCTCGTCGGCCAGGATCACCGCCGGGTGGTTCACCAGGGCGCGGGCGATGGCCACCCGCTGCCGCTCCCCGCCCGACAGCTCCGCCGGCCGGTGCCGGGCGCGCTCGGCCAGCCCCACCCGGGCCAGCGCCTCCAGGGCGCGCCGCCGCCGCTCGGCCGGGGGCACGCCAGCGTAGATCAGGGGCTGCTCCACGTTGCCCAGGGCGGTCATGCGCGGCAGGAGGTTGAAGCTCTGGAACACGAAGCCGAGCTCCCGGTTGCGCACGGCGGCCAGCTCATCGTCGGAGAGGTCGGTCACCGGGCGGCCGTTGAGCAGGTACGTCCCGGTGGTGGGACGGTCCAGGCAGCCGAGGATGTGCAGGAGGGTGGACTTGCCGGAGCCGGAGGGGCCCATGACCGCCACGAACTCCCCCCGCCGCACGGTGAGGGAGACGCCGCGCAGGGCCTCCACCGCCACGGCCCCGGAGCGGTACACCTTGCCGACCCGCTCCAGCCTGATGACCTCATCCGTCACCGGCCCGCCCGCCCCTCGGCCCGCGCCCGCTGGCCGTCCGCCAGCCTCTTCAACGCCTCGGCGCTGCCCACCACCACCTGCTGCCCGGCCCGCAGGCCGTCCCTCACCTCGACCTCCGTCTGGGTGGCCAGCCCGGTGCTCACGGGGCGGAAGCGCACCACGCCCCCCTCCAGGACGAAGACGCCCCGGCGGCCGTCCCGCTCCACCACCGCCTCCAGGGGCACCTTGAGCACCCCCTCCCGGCGCTGGGAGACGAGACGCACATCCACGGTCATGCCCGGGCGGAGCAGCCCGTCCCGGTTGTCCACCACCACCCGCACGTCGAAGGTGACCACGTTGGTCTGGCCGGCCGCCCGCACGTCCCGGCGCGCCTGGGGCGCGATCCGCTCCACCTTGCCCTCGAACACCCGATCGGGGAAGGCGGGATGCATCACGGTGGCGGGGACGCCCACCCGGACGCCGCCGATGTCCACCTCGTCCACCTTGGCCCGCACCACCAGGCTGCTGGTGTCGGAGAGGACGAAGAGGACGGTGCCCCGCGCCACCGGGCCGGCGCGCGTCCCCTCGCGCGAGAGGACGACCCCCGCCACCGGGGCCACCACCTCGGCGCGGGCCAGGTCGGCCTCCGCCCGCCG
>JBBIPI010000194.1:0-3184 GCA_037442985.1 Clostridiales bacterium | reverse complement strand
ACAAGGCGGCCAGGATCTCCGTCCTCACGGCGACGCCGGGCTCAAGCGGGCCGGCCCCGCTCACCTTCACGCCACCTCCGCACGAGGCCGCCTGCCACCGGGCCGGCGACGCCGGCGGCCAGGATGCTCCAGTGACCCAACCCCGCCAGGTGCAGGGCCACGGCCACCGCCACTGCCACCGCCGCCGCAGTCGCCCGCAGACCTGCCGCAGGCCCACCCTTCGGGCTGACGAGGGGAAGGAGGAGCGCCAGGAAGAGGGCCGGCAGGGCGAACCCCAGCGCCGGTCCGAATGCCGGAATTGCCGCGGCGACAGCCTCGCCCGCCGCCGCGCCCAGCCAGCTCCCCAGCACCCATGACAGGTAGGCGCCCGCCTCCAGGCCGATCAGCCAGCCGAACCCGGCCGCCTCCCCGCGGGAGAACGCCCGGAAGGCGACGGCGAACACCTCGTCGGTGAGTCCGAAGGCGGCGAGCGCCGTGCGCCCGGGGCCGAGCCGCGCCAGGTGACGGGAGAGGGGCGGGCCGTAGAGCAGGTGCCTGAGGTTGAGGAAGAGGGCGGCGGCGGCCGCCACCAGTGGCGGCGTGCCGGCCTGCACCAGGCCGGCCAGGGCGAACTGGCTGGCGCCGGCGAAGACCAGCGCCGAGGACAGCACCGTCTCCGGGGTGGACAGCCCCGCCTGGCGGGCGACGAGGCCGAAGGCGACCGCCGCGGGCAGGTACCCCACGGCGACGGGCACTGCCGCCCGGACGCCGTCGGGCCACCCGCCTTCCCCCCGGTCGCGTCCCCCCGTCGCTCGGTACGATGACTCCACGGCCACGATCTACAATCTCGCCGCGCCGGGCACGGTCGTCAAGAGGAGCCCCGCGCCGGGCGAGCGGCGCCTGGACAGCCGCATCGGCACGACGGTCCGCCCTACCGCTCCGGCGCCGCCGCCTCCAGCACGTACTTGCCCACCGGGCCGTCGGCGTCCACGGGGTAGCGGCCGGTGAAGCAGGCGGCGCAGAAGTGCTCGGCCGGGCGGCCGATGGCCTGGGCCAGCCGCTCGACGGAGAGATAGGCCAGGCTGTCCGCCCCGATGTACTGGCGGACCTCCTCGACGGTGCGGGAGGCGGCCACCAGTTCCTCCTTGGTGGAGGTGTCGATGCCGTAGAAGCAGGGGTCGGTGTAGGGCGGGGAGGCGATGCGGACGTGCACCTCGCGCGCCCCCGCCTCCCGCACCAGGGCGACCAGACGGCGGACGGTGGTGCCGCGGACGATGGAGTCGTCCACCAGCACCACCCGCTTCCCTGCCAACACCTGGCGCACCGGGTTGAACTTGAGCCGCACGCCGCTGATGCGCCCCTGCTGGGTGGGCTGGATGAAGGTGCGGCCGACGTAGCGGTTCTTGATCAGCCCGATCTCGTAGGGGATGCCGGCCTCCTCGGCGTAGCCGGAGGCGGCGGAGATGCTGGAGTCCGGCACCCCGATCACCAGGTCGGCCGGGGCCGGATGGTCGCGCGCCAGCAGCCGGCCCAGCTCCTTGCGCACCAAGTGGACGTTGACGCCCAGGAGGTCGCTGTCGGGACGGGCTAGGTAGATGAACTCGAAGACGCACAACCCGTGCCCCTGGGGCGCGGCGAAGCGGAGGCTCCGCAGCCCGCGCTCGTCCACGACGACGACCTCGCCCGGCTCCACGTCCCGCAGGCGGGTAGCGCCGACGGTGTCCAGGGCGCAGGTCTCCGAGGCGACGATGTACGCGTCGCCCAGCCTGCCCAGGGACAGGGGGCGGATGCCCAGGGGATCCCGCGCCGCCATCAGGCAGCCGGGCGAGAGCAGCACCAGGGCGAAGGCGCCCCGCACCTCCTGGAGCGCGGCGACGAAGGACTCCTCCAGGGTCTGGCGGCCGGAGCGCGCCATGAGGTGCGCGATCACCTCGGTGTCCGAGGTGGTCTGGAAGATAGATCCCTGTTCTTCCATCTCCCGCCGCAGCCGGGCGGCGTTGACCAGGTTGCCGTTATGGGCCAGGGCCACCTCTCCCTGGCGCATGGAGAAGACCAGCGGCTGGGCGTTCACCAGGGAACTGGCACCCGTGGTGGAGTAGCGGACGTGGCCGACGGCGCGGTCGCCGGGCAGGTCCGGCCCGGCGCCGTTCAGCACCTCCGAGACCAGACCCATGCCCTTCCTCAGCCGCAGCCGCCCGGCGTCGGCGGTGGCGATGCCGGCGCTCTCCTGGCCCCGGTGCTGCAGGGCGTACAAGCCGTAGTAGGTCAGCATGGCCGCCTCCTGGTGCCCGAAGACGCCGAAGACGCCGCAAGCGTCCCGGGCCTCGGCGACCTCGTCGTCCCGGGCGCCGACCGGCGCGCCGTCTGCCGTCGGGCGGTCCCCTAGCTCATCGCGCACGGCAGAGCCCCCCTCCAAGCCCGCTCCAGGTCGGCGACCGCCTCGTCGAGCACCGGGCGCCCACCCACGGCGATGGCGAGCCGGTCACCGCCCACCGTCCCGATCCGCGCCAGCGGCACCCGGTGCTGCTCCGCCAAGGCTACCAGCGCCGGCAGGTCGCCCTCCGGCAACGAGACGACGACGCGCGAGGGCGCCTCGCCGAACAGCAGGGCGTCCAGCCGCCACCCGCCGCCGTCGCCGTCCCTGCCTCCCGGGCCGCCGGGACTGGCGGCGCTGAGGTGGCCGGGCAGCTCCACGCGCGCGCCGCGGGCGCCCGGCGCGGCGAGGAAGCAGCACTCGGCCAGGGCCACGGCCAAGCCCCCATCGCTGGCGTCGTGGGCCGAGCGCACCAACCCGGCGCGGATGGCCGCCAGCACCAACCGCTGCAGCCGCGCCTCCAGGTCCAGGTCGATGCCGGGGCGGCCGGCGACCCGGCCGTGTACGAGCTTCAGGTACTCCGACCCGGCCAGGGCGTCGGGACCGGCACCCGGCGGCCCCAGGAGGACCACCGCGTCGCCGGCCGCCTGGAAGCCGGCGGTACGGCGGTGCTCCAGGTCCTCGAGGAGGCCGACCACGCCGACGACCGGGGTCGGGTACACGCCGCGCCCCAGCGTCTCGTTGTAGAAGCTGACGTTGCCCCCCGTGACCGGGATCCCGAGGGCCAGGCAGGCCGCCCGCATCCCCTCGATGGCCTGCCGGAACTGCCACATCACCTCGGGCCGCTCGGGGCTGGCGAAGTTCAGGCAGTTGGTGAGCCCGATGGGCTCG
>JBBIPI010000193.1:0-3199 GCA_037442985.1 Clostridiales bacterium | reverse complement strand
AGCGCCTCGGGCGTGAAGCCCGGCGCCACGATCACCTCGAGAAAGACGTCGGCCAGGGCCATGGCCGTCTCCCCGTCCAGGGGACGGTTCACGGCCAGGATGCCGCCGAAGATGGACACCGGGTCGGCCTCGTAGCAGCGGCGGTAGGCGTCGGCCAGGGTGCGGGCCGTGGCGGCGCCGCAGGGGTTGGCGTGCTTGACGGCCACCGCGGCCGGCTCGGCGAACTCGCGGACCAGGGCCCAGGCGGCCTGGGCGTCGTTGATGTTGTTGTACGAGAGCTCTTTGCCCTGCACTTGCCGGGCGCGCGCCAGCCCGGCGCCGCCCAGGGGATCGCGATAGAAGGCGGCCCGCTGGTGCGGGTTCTCCCCGTAGCGCAGGGGCTGCGCCAGCTCGAAGGCCAGGGTGAGCTGGGAGGGGAAGGTCAGCCAGCCGGCGCCGGCGACCTCGCCGAGGTACTCGGCGATGACGGCGTCGTAGAAGGCCGTGTGCCGGAAGGCCTCGACCGCCAGGGCCAGGCGCCGCTCGAAGTCGACGTCGCCCTGCTGCCGCAGGGCCGCCAGCACCTCCCCGTAGCGGTCCGGGTTCACCAGGACGACGACGTCCCGGTGGTTCTTGGCCGCCGCGCGGACCAGGGCCGGCCCGCCGATGTCGATATGCTCGATTGCCTCCTCGAGGGTCACGCCCGGCCGGCTCACCGTCTCCCGGAAGGGGTAGAGGTTGACGGCCACCAGGTCGATCGCCTCGATCCCGTGGGCGGCCAGCTGCCTCCGGTGCTCCTCCAGGTCGCGCCGGGCCAGGATGCCCCCGTGGACGGCCGGGTGCAGGGTCTTGACCCGCCCGTCCAGGATCTCGGGGAACCCCGTGACCCGCTCCACCGGCGTCACCTCGATCCCCGCTTCCGTCAGCGCCCGGGCAGTGCCGCCGGTGGAGATCACCTCCACGCCCAGCTCCCGCAAGCCCCGCGCCAGCTCCACCACGCCGGTCTTGTCCGAAACGCTGATGAGCGCCCGCTTCACCCTCATTAAAAATCAACCTCCAGCGCCCGGCCGGCCTGACGTGCGGCCCGCGCGCCTCAGCGAGGCGGCAGGATGCGCACCCGCCGCCCCTCCACCCGCAGGCGCCCCGCCGCGTAAAGGCGGATGGCCTCGGGGTAGAGCCGGTGCTCCTGCTCCAGGATGCGCGCCGCCAGGCTCTCCTCGGTGTCGTCCTCCAGGACGGGCACCGCCGCCTGGAGGATGATGGGACCCGTGTCCACGCCCTCGTCGACGAAGTGGACGGTACAGCCGGCCACCTTGACCCCGTGCTCCAGGGCTTGGCGTTGGGCGTGCAGCCCCGGGAAGGCCGGCAGGAGGGAGGGGTGGATGTTCATGATGCGGTTGCGGAAAGCGGCCACGAAGGCGGGACCGAGCACCCGCATGTACCCGGCCAGGACCACCAGCTCCACCCCGTGGGCCTCTAGAAGGCGGGCGATCTCCGCCTCGAAATCGGCGCGGCTCGGGTAGCGCGCTGGGTCGACGAACACGGCCGGGACGCCGGCGGCCCGCGCCCGCTCCAGGGCGAGCGCGTCCCCCCGGTCGCTGACCACGACGACCACCTGCGCCGGGAGTTCGCCCCGGGCGGCGGCGTCGAGGATCGCCTGGAGGTTGCTCCCCCGCCCTGAGGCCAGGACCCCCACGCGCAGCGGACGGGCCCCCGCCGGCGCGACCTGCGGACGATCGGTCACGCGAAGATCACGCCCCGCTCGCCGGCGACGACCTCACCCACCAGCCAGGCGCGCTCGCCCGCCCGCTCCAGGTCCCGCACCAGGCCGTCGGCGGCGTCTGGCGCCACGACCAACACCATACCCAGACCCAGGTTGAAGGTGCGGCGCATCTCCGCCTCGGCGATGCCGCCCCCCGTGCGCCGCGCCGCCGCCCGGATCAAATCGAACACCGGCGGCTCCGGCCAGCTCCCCGGCCGCAGGACCGCGGCCGTCCCCGGCGGGAGCGCGCGGGGGATGTTCTCCACCAGCCCCCCGCCGGTGATGTGGGCCATGGCCCGCACCGGCCGCCCGGCCCTGAGCAGCGCCAGCACCGGCCGCGCGTAGATCCGGGTCGGCTCCAGCAGCTCCTCCCCCAGGGTGCGGCCCAGCTCCGCCACGTGCTGGTCCAGCCGCAGCCCGGCCGCCTCCAGCAGCAGGCGGCGCGCCAGGGAATAGCCGTTGCTGTGCAACCCCGACGAGGCCAGGCCGACCAGGGCGTCTCCGGGGCGGACGGCGCTCCCGTCCAGCAGCCGCTCGCGCTCCACCACCCCCACGGCGAAGCCGGCCAGGTCGTACTCGCCGGGGGGGTAGAACCCGGGCATCTCCGCCGTCTCCCCGCCCAGGAGGGCACACCCGGCGCGCACGCATCCCTCCGCCACGCCGGAAACGATGGCGGCCACCCGCTCCGGGTCGAGCCGCCCCACCGCCAGGTAGTCCAGGAAGAAGAGCGGCTCCGCCCCCTGAGCCAGGACGTCGTTGACGTTCATGGCCACGCAGTCGATGCCGACGGTATCGTGCCTGTCTAGGGCGAAGGCGATCTTGAGCTTGGTGCCCACCCCGTCCGCGCCGGCCACCAGCACCGGCTGACGGTAGCGGCCCGGGTCCAGGGCGAAGCAGCCCCCGAAGGCGCCGATGCCGCCCAGCACCTCCGGCCGTAGGGTGCGCCGCACCGATGCCTTCATCAGCTCGACCGCGCGGTTGCCGGCATCCACGTCCACGCCGGCGGCACGGTACGTCCACGGTCCCTTGTCGGTGGAGTAGGCGATGGAAGATTCCCCCGTTCCGGGCCTGTCCGACTCCCTATTCTACACCGGCTGCGGAGACGCCTGCCGCCCGGGGTCAACGGGCCAGGAACAGCCACGACAGGAGGCCGTAGGCGGCCACCCCGCCCAGGACGGTGAGCCCCAGGTTCCGCCAGCGTACGGCCGCCAGCCCGGTGGCGGCGAGCGCCGTGCCGCCGGTGGCCAGGCTCCGCCAGAAGGTCGGGTCGGAAGGCTCGGGGACGACGGAGGTCGCCAGCAGCGCCGCGATGACGGCCGGGCCGACCAACTCCAGCCACCCGGCCCACCGGCTCGCCGGGGAACCGGCGCCCGCGCCGCCCTTCCTCCAGGCGCGGCGGGCCGCGGCTAGCGGCACGAGCCTCATCAGGTACGTGCCCGCGCCGGCCACCAACAAGGC
>JBBIPI010000192.1:0-3209 GCA_037442985.1 Clostridiales bacterium | reverse complement strand
TGGCGTTTTTCCGCCCTCCCCGCCCAAGAAGCCTTGTGGCCCAGGACTTATGGCCCTGACTAGGTGCCCAACCGCCCGGTCTGCTGTCGAACTCAGGTTATTAATGCAATAAATATCCGTTGCGCCCCAACGATTCCCAGCACCTTGCCCCCAGGGGTATTCAGCAACGTAATAACAGGTCTTTTTCCGCTTAGAGGATGACGGCGCCGGGGGCGGGCGGGAACGACGGATTAACCTGTGGTAGGGCCGTCAGCCGCAGTTCTTCGTCGGCAAGGCCGACCCGGTGACGGTTTCTGGCGTGCGATTACATGATTTTGACCCGGTCCAATCACATGCGGGATATTGACCCTGGCCTGGGTCATGCAGCTGATGTGGTGCCGTCCCGGCGGCAGGGACCGAGGACGGCCGCCCCGACCCCTCACCCCCTTTGGCGAGGCAAGGAGCGGGAACCCTCCGGCTCCCGCTCCCTGACACGGACACGAAGCCCCCTTCGCTGGCTCTCGGCCGGCGTGGGTAGGCGGCCGGCCGCGCGGGGCTCAGGCGACGGGCGCGTAGCGCCGCCGGACGTACTCCTTGACGCCCTCGACGGTGGCCTTCATGCCGGGCTGGCCCCGCTCCCAGTTGGCCGGGCAGACCTCGCCGTGCTCCTCGGTGTACTGGAGGGCGTCCAGCAGGCGCAGCACCTCGTCCACGTTCCGCCCGAGCGGCAGGTCGTTGACCATGATGCTGCGCACGATGCCCTCCCGGTCGATGAGGAAGCAGCCCCGCAGGGCCACGGAGGGCTTGTCCAGGAGCACGCCGTAGGCGCGCGAGATGCTCTTGTCCAGGTCGGAGACCAGGGGGTAGGGGATGTCGCCGATGCCCCCCTCCTCCCGCGGCATCCGCCGCCAGGCCAGGTGAGAGTGGACGCTGTCGACGGAGACCCCGATCACCTCGCAGTTGCGCCGGCGGAACTCGCCGATGCGGTCGGCGAAGGCCAGGATCTCCGTCGGGCAGACGAAGGTGAAGTCGAGGGGATAGAAGAAGAGGACGACGTACTTGCCCCGGTACTCCGAGAGCGAGAACCCCTCGCGGATGGTGCCGTCTGGCATCACGGCTTCGGCGATGAAGTCGGGTGCCTTCTTCTGGATCTGAACCATGTCCACCTCTCCTTTCGCGGGTTTTGCCAAAATCTCGCATTAGGATGCCCAGACGGGCCGGCCGCCATTCCCCCGCACCCGGCGGGTGTCCTCTCACGCGCCGGCGGCCAGGTCCTCCGCCAGCGCGGCCACCGTTTCCGGGCGCAGCTCGGCCCTGGCGCGGATCTCCGGGTGGTCCACGACGAGGAACACCGGGTCCTCCCCGCGCCGCAGCGCCTCCTGCGCCGCGGGGGACAGCCGGAAGGTCAGGTAGTGGACGGTGCTCGTCTTGTCCTCCTTGCTGCGGCCCGGGTCGGGTAGCCCGGGGACCACCTCCTTGTCGCCGATGCACAGGGACAAGGCGCCCTCGACGCCCACCAGGCGGGGCAGCATCCGCTGCAGGCGATCGGGGTCGGGGATCTCGATGAACAGGGTCGCCCGCAGCTCCCCGTCCCCGGGGATGAGGTCGTTGTAGACCTCTACCTCCTGCAGGATCTCCGCCGGGTCGTCGATCCGCTCCGTCCGGATCATCTCCTGGATCTGGAAGAGGACGGTGTCCCGGTTCTCGAAGACGACGGACAGGAACTCCCCCAGCGCGACCCGGCGCCGCTTCTTGACCTCGATGACGCGGCGCCGGAACTCGGGCCGCACCTTCTCGTACTCGGCCCGCGGCAGGACGTCGCTGACCGTCAGCTTGCGCATGCTCCTCACCCTCCTCGGCCCGGGCGGTAGGCGCGGGCCAGAAGCTCCACCGGGTGCAGGGGCCGCCGCCCGGTGCCCGCCTCGATCTGCAGCCCCGCCAGGGGGCAGTCGGTGGCCACCACGTCAGGCGCCGCCGACTCCACCTCGCGGAAGAGCCGGCCGGCGACCTTCAGGGAAAGGTCGTGGTTCTCCCTCCGCAGGCCCCAGGTGCCGTCCACCCCGGCGCAGCGCTCGCTCACCCGGACGCGGGCGCCCGGCAGGAGCTGAAGCAGGTCCCGGCCCACATACCCCACGTTCTGCGCCCGCAGGTGGCAGGGCACGTGGTAGAGGACCGTCCCGGGGCCGGAGGCGAAGCCGGTGTCCAGGCGCCCCTCCCGGTGCAGCCGCATCAGGTACTCGGAGACGTCGTAGGTGCGGGCCGCCACCCGGGCCGCCTCCTGGGTGCCGAGCAGCCAGGGGTACTCCTTCTTGATCATGTAGCTGCAGGTGGGGCCCAGGACCACCACGTCCTGGCCCCGCTCCACCGCCCGCAGCAGGGAGGCCACGTTCGCCTCCGCCTTGCGCCGGGCGCCGGCCACGTCGCCGGCGTCCAGGAGGGGCATGCCGCAGCACACCTGCTCGGGGCAGCCGACGCGACAGCCGCTCCGCTCCAGCACCTCGACCGCCGCCTCGCCGATCTCCGGCCGGTAGGCGTTGACGTAGCAGGTGTAGAAGAGGGCGACCCGCACGGCTGGCAGCGAGCCGCCGCCGGAGGGCGCCCCGGCAGCCGGCGCCTCCGCGGGCCGGCGGCGCCGGAAGCGGCGGAGGAAGGTATCCCGCCGCACCGCCGGCAGCCGGCGCTCCCGGTGGATGCCGGTCACGGCCTCGCGCAGGCGCCGCCCCAGCCGCGTGGCCCCCGCGGCGTTGACCAGCGGGGCGAGCGGTCCCAGGCGGACCAGCAGGTCCGGGTCGGCCAGCAGCCGCTCCCCCAGGGAGGGCCGCCGACGGCGCGCCCGCACCGCCCGGGCGCGCAGCATCAGCCGGGGGAAGTCGAGCTGGAACTCATGCGGGGGTATATAGGGGCACTTGACGTAGCACGCCTTGCACTGGTAGCAGAGGTCGACCACCCGCTCCCGATCGGCGTCGGTCAGCCGGCCCACCTCGCCGTCGACCTGCGGGTCGTCCAGCCGGTCGAAGAGGGCGGGAAAGGAGGGGCAGAGGTTGAAACAGAGGCGACAGCCCTGGCAGATCTCGAAGACGCGGCCGATCTCCCGGTCCAGGTCCTCCCTGTCCCAGAAGAGGTCGGCGTTGGGATCGTACATGCCTGACCTCCCCTCCTTTCCCGCATCCCAGATACCGCGGTGCGGCCGGCCCTGGGCCGCTGTCCGCCCAGGCCGTCCGGCACGGGCC
>JBBIPI010000191.1:0-3231 GCA_037442985.1 Clostridiales bacterium | reverse complement strand
ACAATGAGAAGCGCCGGCGTCGCCTCGCCGCGAGCAGTGGTCGCTTTGAATCGGAATCACTGGTCGCGATGAATCGGAATCACTGGACGAATTCGTCGGAATACGCAGCCGGCCTGCTGCCAGACCTGTACCGGCAACGCCCGTTTCTTCGGCGACCTGGACGACCCGGAGAGCACGGTGAGCAAGCTGGCCCGCAGCCCGCGGGCGTTCCGCCTGCTGGAGGAGGCTGGCACACCCTCCCTCAGGTACTACCTGAGGGAGGGTTGATGGATGGCGACGGCTGGATCGGAGGCCGCCCTGCCCCGTCCCGGCGCCGGCGCCCGCGTGCCGGTGCGGCCCGGCGCCGGGTACCGGCTGGTGTCCGCCGCCCTGGCGGCGGTGGCCCTCTGGGGTCTCTACACCCTGGTGTTCCGCCAGTGGCGGCTGGGGTTGGGCGTGACGGGCATGAACACCCCCACCTACTGGGGTGTCTACATCGTCAACTTCGCGTACTTCATCGGCCTCTCCGCCGGGGGCATCCTGGTCTCGGCCCTGGCGCACGTGGGCGGGCTGAGGCGCTACGCGCCGGTGTCCCGGCTGGCGGAGGTGCTGGCGATCATCAGCCTGGTCCTGGCGATGATTTTCATCCTGGTCGACCTGGGGAGGCCCGAGCGCTTCGTCAACCTCTTCGTCTACGGCTGGACGCAGCGGTGGCAGTCACCCCTGGTCTGGGACGTGACCGTCGTCCTGGCCTACCTGCTCCTGGCCCTGGGCCTCTTCTACTACGGGACCAGGGCCGACGCGGCGCGCGCCGGGGTCTCGGGGCTCCTGGGCCGGCTGCTGGCGGGCCGATCCGACCTGTCTGCCGAGGCCCTGGAGCGCGACCGTCGGCGGCTCCGCGTGCTGGCCTTCGTCTCGGTGCCCGGGGCGGTGGCGCTCCACTCGATCACGGCCTGGATCTTCGGCCTCATGGTGGCGCGGCCGGGCTGGCACACTGCGCTCCTGGCCCCCCTCTTCGTGACCTCGGCCATCGTCTCGGGCCTGGCCCTGGTGACCGTCGTCGCCTACCTCTCGCGGCGGGCCCTGGGTGCCGGGATCGGCGAGGACACCATCCGCGGCCTGGGCCGCCTGCTGCTGTGGCTGCTGCCGGTGCTCGGGTACCTCATGTTCTCGGAGCTGCTGACCGCCATGTACGCCGGTGGCGCAGCGCACGTGGCGGTCTTCCGGGACATGATCTCCGGGCGCTTCTCCGGGTTCTTCTGGTATAACTTCATCTTTGGCCTGCTGCTGCCCTTCGTCCTCCTGCTCCTGGACAGGGGGCGCTCCGCCGGGGTGGCCGCCCTGGCTGCGGCGCTGGTGGTCGTCGGCGTGTGGACGGAGCGCTATCTGCTCATCGTGCCCTCGCAGGTGAACATCCCGCTCTACCCCCAGGGCTCGTACGCGCCCACCGGGGCGGAGTGGGCGATCATGGCCGGGGTATACGCCTTCGGAGCCCTGCTCTACCTGGCGGTGGCGCGGCGGGTGCCCCTCGCGCCGGCGGAGGAGTGACGCGGTAGCGCCGTGGTGCTTCAGGACATCGCGAGCCCGGGGTGGCTGGCGCGGGCGCGGGCCCGCGCCTACGCCTTGCTGGCCCTCGGGTTGCGGCCGCCGACGGCCGACCTGGTGGAGCAACTCGCTTCCGGGACGGCGTGGGAGGGGATAAGGGCGCTCTGCCCGCCGGGCGAGCTGGACGGGGCGCTCGCTTCCCTGGGCGCGGCGATGGCGCCCTACCGCGGCGAGGACGGCCTGGTGGCGTTGCAGGTGTTGTACCAGCGGCTGTTCGCCGGGCCGGGGGCGGTGGCGCCCCCTTACGGGTCCCTGTACCTGGAGGGCCGCCTGATGGGCGAGACGACCGTCGCCGTCCTGAAGGCCTACGGCCGGGCCGGCCTGGCCGTGGCCGACGATCTGCGGGACCTGCCGGACCACGCCGCCGTGGAGGCGGAGTTCCTGTGCGAGCTGCTGTGGCGGGAGCTGGAGGCATGGGAGGCGGGCGACCTGGCCGCGGCGGGGCGCTGGCTCGGGGAGGAGCTCTCCTTCCTGGAGGAGCACCTCGGGCGCTGGTTCCCCGCCTTCGCGGCGCGCCTGAACCGGGTGGCGGAGCCGGGCCCCTACGGCCTCCTGCTCCGCGCCGGTAGCGCCTTCGTGTCCTTCGACCGCCGCCTGGCGGAGCAGGTCCTGAGCTGGGCGTGCTCCCCGGGGACGGGTGGCGCGGGGCGGCTGGCGGGGGGCACGGCCGGGTGAGCGGGCCGGACTTCGGTAGACTTTCCATCCTGGTCTGCGACGGGTGCCCCGAGGGGCCGGGGGCGGAGGCCTCCTGGCTGATGGACCTGGGCGGGGAGGCAGGCCCTGCGCCAGCCCGGAGGCGCTGCGCGGGGCGCTGACCGGCCGCGCCGGGCAGGCGTTGGTGATGGTCGCCTGCGGGCGGGACGAGGCCACCGCTACCTTGCGGCGGCTGGCCGGTGCCGCCGGGGTGGACCCCTACGGCATCGCCGTGGCCGGACCGGACACCTGGCAGGCGGGAGGGGAGGGGGAGCGCCGGGCGCGCGCGAGGCGCCGGCTGCGCGCCCTCGGGCGCCGCGCCCTAGCCTACCCGGGCTCCCACCACGATCAGGTCGTCCTGCGCCTGCCGGGTCTGGAGGAGAGCGTCAGTCGGCGGGGCTTCCTGGGGCTGCTGCGGCCGCGTCACCGGCTCGTTCCCCGCGCCGACCCCGCGCGCTGCGCCGCCGCCCGAGGCTGCCGCTTCTGCCGGGGCGCCTGTCCCGAAGGTGCCCTCACGGTGACGGCGGACGGGGTCAAGGTGAGCGGCGTCCGTTGCAGCGGCTGTGCCGCCTGCGTCGCCGCCTGCCGTTTCGGGGCCCTGGAGCTGCCCGGCTGGACGAGGCGGGAGCTGATGGAGGAGGTGGCTGGACTCAGCTGCCGGGAGGCCGGCGGCGGTGGCGGCGGGGAGCCGGACGGCCGGCCCGCGTTGCTCGTGTTCGCCTGCGAGGCGGGCTGTGCCGGCGTCGGCCGCCTGCCCGCCGGCGTCGAGACGGTGCTCCTGCCGTGCCTCGACCGCCTGGAGCCCGGGCTGATCCTGCGAGCCGCGGCCGAGGGGTTGCCTGTGGCGGTGCGCGGCTGCCGCGGGGGCTGCGCCCGCCGCTGCCGCCTGACCGCCGCCAGGCGCGCCGTGGCTTTCGCCCGCCAGGTGCTGGCGGCGGCGGCGCGCGACACATG
>JBBIPI010000190.1:0-3251 GCA_037442985.1 Clostridiales bacterium | reverse complement strand
CGACTGGGAGGCGCTGCGCGACCTCGCGGCGCGCAAGGCGGAGATGAACCTCAAGCTCATGCGCTGGACGCGGTGGAGCTCCGTCTTCCTCGTCTCCCTGGGCCTCTACGCCTCGCTTGCCCTCCGCCCGCCGGCGGCGCTGGCCGCCTCCTTCGCGCGGCGGCCCGGCCTGGCCGCCGCCTGCGCCGGCGCGGCCGTCGGCAGCGTGGCGGCGCTCCTGGCCAACGACTCGGGCATCGTGGCCGCGGCCACGTGCCTCGCCTATCCTGGCGCCGCCCTGCTGGCCCTCGTCCTGTCGGGGTCACCGGCTCGGGAGAGCGGCGCTCCCCGGGAGCCCTGAGAGGGTTCCTCGCGGTACGGACCCGTCGAGACGGAGGCCGCGCGCGGGCGGTGGCGCCCGGTGGCCTCGGCAGCGCCGTCATCATCCAAGCGGAAATAGGCCTGTTTTTATGTTGCTGAATACCCTGGGGGCAGGGTGCGGGGAATCGGTGGGGCGCAACGGATCTTTCGTGCCTTAATAAGTTAAACGATTAAACTGCCCAATGGAGCCTCGCTTCGGTGATGCCTCCCCGAGGCGGCTCATAGCTAAACGAAATATAACCGCAGTAAAATATACGTTTTGTATGCTTAAAGTGGGCATCCGCCCACTGTATCCGCAATTATGTTAAATTGTTGTCGCATTCCCGGGCTTTCCGGAGAGGGTGACGCGTCCGTGGCCCTCCAGCGCCAGCGCCTGGGAGACTACCTCATCACTCAGGGACTCCTCTCCCCGGAGCAGCTCGACCACGCCCTCGCCATGCAGAAGGTGACCGGCCGGCGACTGGGCCAGGTCCTGGTGGACCTGGGCCTGCTCCGGCCGGACCAGGTGGCGGCCATCCTGGCGGAGCAGCTCGGCGTCCGCTACTGGGACCTGGAGTTGAACCCGCCCGACCCGGCGGCCGCCCGCCTGGTCCCGGCCAGGCTGGAGCGGCGCTTCCAGCTCGTCCCCGTGGCACGGCAGGAGGGCCGCCTGGTGGTGGCCATGGCCGACCCCACCAACGTGGAGGCGCAAGACGCCGTGGCCATGCTCACGGGGCTGGACGTGGAGCCGGTCCTCTCCCGCGAGGAGGACATCCAGATCGCCCTCGCCCGCCTCTTCGGGGTGATGGAGAGCGTCGAGGAGGCGGTGCGCCAGACCCGGGACCGTGAGGGCCGGGCGCCGGCGGCGCAGGCGCACCCCCGCGAGGACGGCGAGGCCCTGCGGAGGACGGGGCGCGGGCCGGCGGCGCCGTGGGAGCTCCATGGCGCGGCGATCGCGGAGGAGCACCTGGAGGCCGACGCCCCCATCGTGCGCCTGGTGGACAGCATCCTCACCCAGGCGGTGCGCGAGGGCGCCACGGACGTCCACCTGGAGCCCCAGGAAGACCGCCTGCGGGTGCGCTTCCGCGTCGACGGCCTGCTGCGCGAGGCCACCTCCGCCCCCCTCTCCCTGCAGCGGGCGGTGGCGGCCCGGATCAAGGTGATGGCCGGCCTGAACGTCTCCGAGCGCCGCCTGCCCCAGGACGGCCGCTTCACCTTCGCCGTCGACGGGCGCCAGTGGGACGTGCGCGTGGCCACCATGCCCACCATGCTCGGGGAGAAGGTGGCCTTGCGCCTCCTGAGCAAGGAGGCGGGCGCCCTCAGCCTCTGGTCGCTGGGCATGGACCCCGACACCCTGGAGCGGTTCAGGCACCTCCTCGGTCTGCCGCACGGCATGCTCCTGGTGACCGGCCCCACGGGGAGCGGCAAGTCCACCACCCTGGCGGCGGCCCTCAGCTACCTCAACTCCGACCGGCGGAACATCGTCACGGTGGAGGACCCCATCGAGCACCGCATCCCGGGGATCAACCAGATCCAGGTGAACCCGCGCGCCGGCCTCACCCTCGCCGTGGCCCTGCGCCACCTGCTGCGCCAGGACCCGGACGTGGTCATGGTCGGGGAGATCCGCGACCAGGAGACGGCGGACATCGCCATGAAGGCGGCCCTCACCGGCCACCTGGTCCTGGCCACCCTCCACACCAACAGCGCCCCCGGCGCCCTGGTGCGCCTGGTGGACATGGGGGTGGAGCCGTACCTGGTGGCCTCGGCCGTCACCGGCGTGCTCGGTCAACGGCTGATCCGCCTCCTTTGCCCTGACTGCAAGGAACCGTACCTGCCATCCCCCGAGGAGGCGGCCCTGCTGGGAACGGAACCCTACCACGACGAGCCGCTTTACCGGGCCGTCGGCTGCCGCGCCTGCCACGGGACCGGCTACCGGGGACGCACCGGCGTCTTCGAGCTGCTGGTGATGGACGACGGGCTGCGGGCGCTGGTGCGGTCCCGCGCCGACGAGGCGCGCCTCGGGGAGGCGGCCGTGCAGGATGGCATGGTGCCCCTGATCCAGGCGGGGCGGCTGCGCGTGCTGGAGGGCGACACGAGCGTCGAGGAGTTCCTGCGGGTGCTGGCCGGGGAGGAGCGGCCGGGCCTCGCCCCGGCCGGGCGCGCCACCGGCGGGGGCAGGGACGGCGCGGGCGGCGGCTGATCGCCGTCGGATGGGGGGTCAGGAGGATGCCCGCTTACGCCTATCGGGCGCGGCGCCGGGTCGGCGGCCAGGTGATCGCCGGCCGGGTGGAGGCGCGCACCCGGCAGGAGGTCATCGAGCGCCTGGCGGAGATGGGCTACTGCACCGTGCGGCTGCGGGAGGTGCGCCCCCGGCTCCCCGGCCTCTCCCTCGCCCGGCTGGGGAAGGCGGCCGGCGCCCAGGAGCGGGCCCTCGTCTACCGCCAGCTCGCCTCCATGCTCCAGGCGGGCCTGAACCTGCCCCTGGCCCTGGCGGCGCTGGAGTCCCACGCCCGCCCGCGGCTGCGGCCGGTGCTGGCCGCCCTGCGCCGGCGGGTCGAGGAGGGCGTCCAGCTCGACGAGGCCATGGCCGCCCACCCGCGCGTCTTCCCGGGCGTGCACGTGAGCCTGGTGCGGGCGGGCGAGTTGGGCGGGCGGCTGGAGGCGGTCATGGACCGCTTGGCGTCCCTGCAGGAGCGCGAGGCGGCCCTGCGGGCGCGGGTGCGGAGCGCGGCCACCTACCCGGCCCTGGTGGTGACCGCCACCGCCGCCGTCGCCGTCCTGGTGGTGGCGGTGGTGCTGCCGAGCTTCCTGGGCGCCTTCCCGGAACTGGAGGGGGTCCTGCCCGCCCCCACCAGGGCGCTGCTGGCGGCGGGGCGCTTGGCGCGCGGGTGGTGGCCCGCCCTCGTGGCGGC
>JBBIPI010000189.1:0-3307 GCA_037442985.1 Clostridiales bacterium | reverse complement strand
GTCGCCGACCCGCCTCCCGAGGCGCCGGCGGACGCGGACGGCGCGGCAGCGGCGGCCAGCCGCCCCCGCCCCGACTTCGCCGGCCGCGCAGACCGCGTGCGGGGCATCTACCTGACGGGCTACACCGCCGGCAACCCCGCCCGCCTGGCGGCGCTGCTGCGCCTGGCCAGGGAGGGCGGCCTGAACGCCATGGTGATCGACGCCAAGGACGACGACGGCCGCGTCACCTGGCGGAGCGACGTCCCCCTGGCGGCGGAGATCGGCGCCAACTCGGACAAGATCCCCGACATCGGGGCGCTGATCCGCACCCTGGAGGAAAACGACATCTACCCCATCGCCCGCGTCGTCGTCTTCTGGGACCCGCTCCTGTCGCGCCGCCGCCCCGAGTGGGCGGTGCTGGTGGACGGCCGGCTCTGGCGCGACCGCCGGGGGCTGAGCTGGACCAACCCCTACCTGCGCGAGGTGTGGGAGTACAACGTGGAGATCGCCAAGGCGGCAGCGCGCGCCGGCTTCCGCGAGATCCAGTTCGATTACGTGCGCCTGCCGGAGCACGACATCCCCGGCTTCACCGCCGGGATGCCCCTCGAGAAGCGGGTGGAGGCGATCATCAACTTCCTGAAGTACGCCCGCGAGCAGCTGGAGCCGCTGGGCGTCAAGCTGTCGGCCGACGTCTTCGGGCTGACGACCACCGTCGTGGACGACATGAAGATCGGCCAGGACTACGCCGCCATCGCCTCGGTGGTCGACTACATCTCGCCCATGGTCTACCCCTCCCACTACTCGGCCGGCAACTACGGTCTGCCGGACCCGGAGGCCCGTCCCTACGAGACGGTCTACAACTCCATGATGAAGGCCCGCGAGAAGACGCCCGACCTCCCCCTGGAGCGGCACCGCCCCTGGATCCAGGACTTCAGCCTCCGCCACCGCTACGGCGCTGCGGAGGTGGAGGCCCAGATCCGGGCCCTGGCGGACGCCGGCATCCGGCAGTTCTTGCTCTGGAACCCGGCCAACCGCTACACCCCCGGGGTGAACTACCGCCTGATCGAGGCCGCAGCCCCACCACAACCCGCGTCGGAGCCCCGGCCCCAACCCCCGCCCGCGACCCCAGCGCCGGCCGGCGCCCAGGGGGATGGCCCCTGATGGGCCTGCTGGCTCTCCTCCGTCGCCGGCTGGTCCCCGGCGCCCTGGCGGCCTCCCTGACCCTTGCCGGGGGTTGCGCCACCGCGGCGCCCGGGACGCCCTCCCCCGCCACCGCCGCGACCGGGGCGCCCGCCCCGCCCGCGGCCACGCCCTACGCCGCCACCGCCGCGCCCGGCGAAGTGCCACCCGGTCCGCTGCCGCCCAACGAGGCCGGGCGCATCATGATCCTCGAATACCACCGCTTCGGCCCGGAGGAAGGGCGCTGGACGCGCACGCCGGCCAATTTCCGGCGCGACCTGGAGGACCTCTACCGGCGCGGCTACCGCCCGGTGAACATGATCGACGTCGTCGAGGGCCGCCTGGACCTCCCGCGCGGCTACAGCCCCGTCGTCCTCACCTTCGACGACGGCTCCGCCGGCCAGTTCCGGCTGATCGAGAAGGACGGCCGCCGCGAGGTCGATCCCGACTCCGCCGTGGGCGTCCTCCTGGCCTTCCACCGGGAGCATCCCGACTGGCCGCTGCGCGCCACCTTCTACGTCAACGACGTCCCCTTCGAGGACCCGGCCACCTGGCAGGAGAAGGTCCGCCTGCTGCGCCAGTGGGGCATGGAGGTGGGCAACCACACCCTCACCCACGCCGACCTCTCCCGGCTGGACACCGCCGCCACCGCCCGCGAGATCGGCGGTCTCGAGCTGCTGCTGGCGCAGGCCGACCCCGAACTGCACACCGCGACCCTGGCCCTCCCCTTCGGCGCCCGGCCCGCGGCGCCCCAGGCCGCCAGGACGGGGACCTTCCAGGGGCGGAGCTATGCCCTCAAGGCCTTCCTCCTGGTCGGGGCGGGACCGGCGCCCTCCCCCCACGATCCGGCCTTCGACCCGTACCGCCTCCCGCGCATCCAGGTCGTGGACCCGGCCATCGAGCCCCGCTCCACCTTCGCTTTCTGGCTGCGCTACTTCGACGACCACCCCGAGCAGCGCTACGTCTCCGACGGCGACCCGTCCCGGATCACGGCGCGGGCGTCCCCGTGACCGCGCCGTTTCAGGGGGGCGACCCTGCCCGGGGTCAGCGGCGGGGGCGCTCCGGCTCCTTCTGGTAGGGCACGGGGATGAACTGGACGGTCGGGCGCCGGGACGGCGGCTGGGGATAGAGGTCCATCAGCAGGTAGATCTCGCGCGGCACGTTGCAGTTTATCCTGAGGCCCAGGTCCGAGAGCATCTCGCAGGTGATGGGGTAGTCGTGCGTCCACTTCCCGTGCGTGAGCAGGCGCGCCACTCGGTCCGCCTCCTCGGCGTCCATCTTGTCCCGGAGGAGGTCGTAGACGATGCTATGGACCTGCTCCACGGCCTTGACGGCCATGTCTCGGAGGATGAGGGTCTGGTCGTCCACCTTGTCCGGCCCCTTCTCCTCCACGGCTTTGATGATGGAGACGGCCGGGAGGGTGCCGATCTGCGGGTCGACGGGCCCCAGGACGGCGTTCTCGTCCATGTAGATCTCGTCTGCCGCCAGGGCGATCAGGGTGCCCCCCGACATCGCGTAGTGAGGCACGAAGACGGTGACGCGCGCCCGGTGCTTCTTGATGGCGCGGGCGATCTGCTCCGCCGCGAGCACCAGCCCCCCGGGCGTGTGCAGGACCAGGTCGATGGGCATGTCGTCGGGGGTGAAGCGGATGGCGCGCAGCACCGCCTCCGAGTCCTCGATGTTGATGTAGCGGCTCAAGGGGATGCCGAGGAAGCTCAGCCCCTCCTGGCGGTGGATCATGGTGATGACGCGCGAGCCGCGCTGCCGCTCGATCTCCCTGAGCAGGCGGAAGCGCATCAGCGCCAGGCGGCGCTGCTCGAAGAGCGGGATCAGCGTCCAGATGAGGAACAGGATCCAGAGCCAGCTGAGGAAGTCCAACAAGGTCCCCTCCAGCGGCCAGTCTCTCCGCCGCCCCCGCGCTCTAACCCACCGGAGAATTTTGTCGTCGCCGGTCCATCTCCTGCCGTCCGCCAGGCGCTTCGGCGCGCACCGGCGCCAACCGCCCAGGGGTCTGCCCGCGCTAAGCCTGCCCCAGGGCAGGGTCAATAACCCGCGTTTCATTGGCCGGACTTCGACAGTAGCAAGGCACACGGAGGGCGTAGAATGCCTTGAGCCGCAAGGGTTTGCTGGTCAGGGGGGGAATGACGGG
>JBBIPI010000188.1:0-3313 GCA_037442985.1 Clostridiales bacterium | reverse complement strand
CCGCCGAGGCGGCGCGCGCCGTGGCGTCCGTCGGCCCCGGGGGCGGGACGACGGCCGAGGAGATCGTGCGCCTGGTCCTCAGGCGGCGGGCGGAGACGGGGTGAGGCGTAGCCGGTGAGGACGGAAGACGCGCGCCTGCTCAGCGGGCGGCGCGCCCCCGAGGACGAGGGCCTGGAGGAAGGCCTGCGGCCCGCGACCCTGGGCGAGTTCTGCGGCCAGGCGCGGGTCAAGGAGTTGCTGGGCATCTACATCGCCGCCGCCCGCGCCCGGGGGGAGGCACTAGACCACGTCCTGCTCTTCGGTCCGCCCGGCCTGGGCAAGACCACCCTGGCCCACGTGATCGCCCGGGAGCTGGGGGTCAACCTCAGGGTCACCTCCGGCCCCGCCATCGAGCGGGCGGCCGACCTGGCCGCCATCCTGACCAACCTGGAGGACCGGGACGTCCTCTTCATCGACGAGATCCACCGCCTCCACCGGGCGGTGGAGGAGATCCTCTACCCGGCCATGGAGGACTACGCCCTGGACATCGTCCTCGGTAAGGGGCCGGGCGCCCGTTCCCTGCGCCTCGGCCTGCCGCGCTTCACCCTGGTGGGCGCCACGACCCGCGCCGGGCTGCTCACCTCGCCGCTGCGCGACCGCTTCGGCGTCACCGCCCGCCTCGACTTCTACACCGTGGAGGAGCTGCGCCAGGTGGTGGAGCGCGCGGCCCGCATCCTCTCCATCCCCCTGGAGCCCGAGGGGGCGATGGAGATCGCGCGGCGTGCCCGGGGCACCCCCCGGGTGGCCAACCGGCTGCTGCGGCGCCTGCGGGACTACGCCCAGGTGCGCGCGGCGGGGGTGATCACCGGGGAGGTGGCCCGGGAGGGCCTGGCGCTCCTGCAGGTGGACGAGGCGGGGCTGGACGAGACGGACCGGCGCGTGCTCACCGCCATCATCACCCGCTACGACGGCGGTCCCGTCGGCCTGGAGACCCTGGCGGCAGCCACGGGCGAGGAGCCGGAGACCATCGAGGAGCTGTGCGAGCCCTACCTGCTGCAGGCCGGGTTCCTCCAGCGCACCCCCCGCGGGCGGGTGGCCACGGCGGCCGCCTACCGCCACCTGGGTCTGGCGCCGCCTCCCGCCGAGGCCGGACGGCGCTTTTAATGGGTTTTTAAGTATCGTCCGCTAAAGGGATGACACCGGAGACGGGGTGGTGGGGAAGGGTGCCGGGAGACTTCGGCAAGCTGCTCGTCCTTTTCGGCCTCATCCTCCTGGCCATCGGCCTCCTCTTCTGGTTGGGCGGCCAGTTCCTCAACCTGGGCCGCCTTCCGGGCGATGTGGTGATCAGGAAGGGGAACTTCACCTTTTACTTTCCCCTGATGACCTCCCTCGTCCTCAGCCTGCTGCTCACCCTGCTCCTGAACTGGCTGGCGCGGCGCTGAGGCGGGGGCGCGGGCTGCGAACTTCTCGGCGAAGGCGAGGTGCCCATGGGCTCTCTCTGGCGGCGCGAGGGGGAGAGGGGCGCGCCGGACCTCGAGCGGGAGCCGCAGGTCCTGCTGCGACGCGCCCAGGAAGGCGACGAGGCGGCGCGCGAGGAGTTGATCCGCGCCTATCGCCCCTTCGTCATGCGCGTCGCCGCCGACGCCTGCGGCCGCTTCGTGGGCCCGGGCGACGACGAGGCCAGCGTCGCCCTCATCGCCTTCGACGAGGCGATCCGCGTCTACCGGCCGGAGCGGGGAGGCTCCTTCCTCCGCTTCGCCGAGACGATCATCAAGAGGCGGCTCGTCGACCACTTCCGGCGGCAGGGGGGTCGCCGGGAGATCCCGCTGACCGACCTGGAGGTGGAGGACGACGAGGGCAACGCCGCCGTCCCCGTGGAGACGGCGGCGGCCGTGGCCCACTACCAGGAGCGGCAGGAGGTGCTCGAGCGCCGGGAGGAGATCGTCCGCTACGAGGCCGTCCTGCGCGAGTTCGGCATCACGTTCCGCGAGCTGGCCGCCCTCGCCCCCAAGCACCGCGACGCGCGCGAGACCGCCAAGCGCGTCGCCCGGGCCATCGCCGCCAACCCCGCGTGGGCTTCCTTCCTGATGGGCAACCGCAGCTTGCCCCTGCGCGAGCTGGAGCAGTGGTCGGGCCTGGGCGTGAGTCGCAAAACCATCGAGAGGAACCGAAAGTATATCATAGCCGTCGCGGTGCTGCTGCTGGGTGACTACGAGCACTTGAAGGCGTACGTGGCGGGTGACTGAAGGTGGCCGAGCGAGGGGTCATCCTGGAGATCGACGGGAGGCACGCCATCGTGCTCACGCGCGGGGGCGACTTCCGCCGCGTGCGCCTCGACCGTCCCGGCCGCCAGGTGGGCGAGGAGATCGTCCTGCCCGCCCGCCGGCGCCTGCCCGCCGGGGCGATGACGGTGGCCGCCGTGGCGGCGCTGCTCCTCCTGACGCTCCTGCCGGCCTCCCTGTTGCGGGCCCCGGCCGGGACCGACCGGCCGCCGGCTGGAGGGGATGGCCTCCGGGTGGTGGCGCCGGAGGTCCTCGCGTACGTGTCCGTGGACATCAACCCGAGCGTCGAGCTGGGCGTGGACGGCGCCGCGCGCGCGGTCACGGCGCGGGCGCTCAACCGGGACGCGGCCGCCCTTCTGGGGGAGGTGCAGTTCGCCGGCCGGCCGGTGGGCGACGTGATCGCCGACCTGGCCCTGGCAGCAGCCCGGCACGGCTTCCTGGCCGCCGACCGGGAGAACGCCGTCGTCATCGCCACCGTGCCCACGGCCCCGGAGGCGCCTCTGCCGGAGGCGGTCCGGCAGCAGGTCGAGGCCGGGCGGCGCCGGGTGGAGGCCGTCCTGGCCGAGCAGTCCCTGGCCGGCCAGGTCGGCGTGCTGAACGCCAAGTCGCCGCGGCTCCGGGAGGAGGCGGAGCGCGCCGGCCTCTCCGTGGGCAAGTACCTCATCCTGCTGGAGGCCCGCCAGGAGGGCGTGCCGATCGCCGCGGACGAGGTGCGCGAGCAGCCCATCGGCCGCCTCTTCCAGGCGAGGGGGCTCAAGCCGGGCGAGGTGATCCGCCGCGCCGAGCGGGAGGAGGACTTCGAGCGGCTGGCCGAGCGCTTCGGCCCGCGCGCGGGGCCCGGAGACGAAGGGGACGCCGAGCTGGCCGACCGGGAGCGCGACCGCACGGCGCCCGGCTCCGGCGGGGACCGGGAGCGCGGCACGGGCAGCCGGCCCGCCTCTGGGGAGCGCCGTCGGCAGGACGGGCAGCCCGGCCGCGAGGCCGGTGACCGGGGCGACGAGGGGGAGCGCGCCGCCGGCGGCGAGCGCCGCGACGAGAAAAAGGACCAGAAG
>JBBIPI010000187.1:0-3335 GCA_037442985.1 Clostridiales bacterium | reverse complement strand
CCGTTCGCGGATCCGCCGCGTGGCATCGATACCGCCCATCACCGGCATGGTCAAGTCCATCAGGACGACGTCCGGCACCATCTCGGACGCCAGGCGGACCGCCTCCGCCCCGTCCGCCGCCTCCCCCACCACCTCCATATCCGGCTGGGCGTTCAGGAGAAGTTTCAAGCCGGCACGGAGGACGCTGTGGTCGTCAGCCAGCAGCAGCCTGATCTTGTTCACGCCCCATCCCCCCTTGCGCGCAGCCTACCGGCACGCGTACGACGATGCGCGTCCCCTGGCCAGGGGCGCTCACCACTTGGAACTCGCCTCCCACCAGAGTCGCCCGCTCCTGCATCCCGAAAAGGCCGAGGGCATCCTTACCCCACACTCGGTTCACTTGGAACCCCCTGCCGTCATCTTCCACCGACGCGACGATCAAGCCATCTTGCCTTTCCACCGCCACGCGCACCCGCTTGGCCCGCGCGTGCCGGCCCACGTTTGTGAGCCCCTCCTGGATGATCCGGTACAGGGCCGTCTCCACCTCCAGCGGCAACCGCCCCTCCAGCCCTTGCACCGACAGCTCGGCGCGCAGGCCGAACTTCGCCGCCACGTCCTGTACGCATCGTTCGATGGCCGGCACCAGGCCGAGATCGTCCAGGACGCTCGGCCTGAGCATGCGCGAGAGATACTGCACGTCCTCGATGGCTCGGGTAGCCAGGGCCCGCAGCTGCGCCGTGCGCCGCCGCAACTCGCGCGGGTCGTCCAGGTGCTCCAGCGCCCTCAAGCCCACGGCGATGGAGGTGAAACACTGGCCGATCTCGTCGTGCAGCTCCCGCGCCACCCGCTTCCGTTCCTCCTCCTGCGCGCTGATAACTTTGCGGAGGAGCAGGAGCCGGGCCTCCTCCTTCCGCTGCAGCTCGCCCACAAGCCGCTCCAGGCTGTCGGCCATCTGGTCGAAAGCCTTGCCTAGCTCGCCGATCTCGTCTCGGGAGCTGAGCCTGGCGCGCGTGGCGAAGTCGCCTGCGGCGAAGGCGCGCGTCACCTCGAGCAGACGCTTCAGGGGGCGCGTCAGGGCGCGGATCAGCCCGTAGGCCGCCAGCGCACCCCCCACCAGCACCACGACGATGACCAGCAGTAGACGCTTGACGCTGGCCACCACCGCCTGCCCGGCAGCCACCTCAGCGACGCCGACCCGCACCACGCCCTCCTGGGCGCCGCCCGGCAGCGGGACGGCCACGTCGTGCAGTACCCCTTCGCTCGTGGCGAGGAGGACCACGTGGCTCGGTTCGTCGGGTGGGAGATGGTTGGCAGCTGCAAGGCCGAGGGGCAATCCGTCTCCGAAGGTGCTGGCCAGGACATTGCCGCTTCCGTCCAATACGAACAGGTAACGCACGTCCTCGTTGTTCTCCAGGCTGGCCACCAGTAGCTGATAGAGGGTGTAGTAATCGCCGGTGTAGATGAAGTCGGGGGTCTGGGCCGCCACGCTTTGGGCGAGAGTGACGGCCCGCTTCTCAAGCTGTTGAGAGATGCCGCTCCGTAGGCTGTAGCTGGCTACGTAAACCAGGGCCCCGCCCAGGAGCATCACGAGCAACAAGAAGCCGGCCATGATCTTGGCCGCGATGGGGAAGCGGACCGGCAGGCTCGTCACCTGGACCTCATCTCCTTGATCATCGCCCGGATCACGTCGTAGACCTTGTCGTCAGGGGGTTGGAACCTTTCCACCCGCAGGGCAGCCAACGCCTCGCGGCCTGCTGGGTCCTGGTGCGCCGTCAGGAAGAGCTCCCGCAGTTGCTCCTTCAGGTCGGCGGGTAGGTCCGCCCGTACCACGAGGGGCAGCGTGTCCGTCCTCGGCAGGGTGGCGATGATGCGCACCTTGTCCCGGTACTCGGGTTCCTTGTCCAGGAGGTAGGAGTACACGGCGCTGACGACGGCGGCCCCGTCGACGATATGCCTTGCCACCGCCTTCACCGAATTGGCGTGGCTGTACGTGAAGACAGTCCGCCGGAAAAAGCCCTCGGGCGTCTCCCCCATCTTCCACAACATATACGTGGGCACGATCCTCCCCGAGTAGGACAGGGGATCGGTGAAAGCGAAGCTCTTGCCCCTCAGGTCCGCGAGGGAGCGCACCGCGCTATCAGCCGGGACGATGATGTAGGTGGAGTGCGTCACCTCCCCTGCTATCTGCGGGAAGGCGAGGAGCTCCATGTACCCCTCTTCGCGGCCCAAAACGTATGGATAGCTACAGACCAGAGCGACGTCCACCGCCCCGTACTTCATCATCTCGTTGATCTCCGCGTAGGTCTGGGTGGGAACGTATTTGACCGGGCGCCCGAGCCGCTTGCTGACGTAGTCGATCAGGGGTTTGAAGGTGTTGAGGTTCTCCCGCGGCGTGATGACGGGCGCCACCGCGATGAAGAGGGGCGGCACGCCGGTGAGTTCGTCCCGGCGCGGGGTCTCCATGCTCCTGTGGGACAGGTCGACCCGGGGCAGTGCCGCCGCCCGACACCCGGTGACGAGCAGCGCTGAGAGCGCAGCGACCAGCAGCGCGGATCGTCTCGCCCGCCCTGGCAGCAGACCGCCCATGCCCTCACCAATCCGCAACCGATGCTCATTTAATGTTCCTTTAATTTTAAATAGAGTAAGGGTAAGAGCGTTTCAGGGATAACCCTGACACGGTACGGGAGCTGGCGGCCGGACTGCGGCGGCCCAGGTTCGGGCCACCCCGTGCCCTGCCGCTCAACCCCTTCCCGAAGGCGTCTCGCCCGGGACGGGCATAGCGGACGACGCGTTCGCCGGGCGGCGCCCCGGCCCGGGAAACAGGGCCGGCAGCTCCCTGGCCAGGCGGCAGCGGGGGCAGAGGCGGTCAGCCGCAGCCGCGGCCCCGGCTGCGCCGACGGCAGCGGCCGCCCGCCGGCGCAGGGCGTCTGGACCTAGCGACTGGCCGCAGGCGGCGCAGCGCGCCTCCTCCCCCCGCGCGAGCAGCACCGGCTCACCCGCCAGCGCCGCCGGCTCGCACGCCCTGCGGAGGCCCAGGGCCCCCTCCGGGCAGTCGCGCACGCAAAAGCCGCAGGCCACGCAGCGCCCGTGTTCGAAGAGGAGCGCGAGCCCGGAGCCGTCGGCGCCCACGCGCAGGGCGCCAGCAGGGCAACACCGCGCGCACACCCCGCAGAGGGTGCAGCGCCCCGGCGCCGCCGTCAGCCACCCGAAAGGCACCGCGCCCCCGGCCAGGCGCACCGACCCGTCCGGGACGTCCCTGAGCAGGCCGGCCACCAGGGCCGCCAGCGACGGCGCCCCCTCAGCCTGCCCGTCGGCCCGCCGCCCCGGTTCCGCCGCCGCACCGCCCGCCGGCCCCG
>JBBIPI010000186.1:0-3343 GCA_037442985.1 Clostridiales bacterium | reverse complement strand
TCTGGGCGCCTGGCGGTATTCGACGCGGATCATGCAGGTTCTCCTCCGCGGCCTTCCTCTGCAAGCTCCCGAAGGCGCTCGGGGCCGGGAACCCGGAGCGCTTCCATCTCCCGGGGCTCGAATTTCTCCAGACCCCCGTGATACGTCCGCCCCGCTCCGCGAAAGGAGTGACGCTCCGCGTTGAGATACCTGACCAGCGCGGCGAGTTCGCCGGGAGACAGTGGCTGACGGGGGTAAAGTCCGTGAATCACGTTCAGGATCGCCATGCCGTCCACGTTCAGCGCGAAGGCGGGTCCCTGCCGAGCCATATAGGTGCCCACGACGGGGGGAGCGGCCGGCGCTCCCAGCCGCCACCAGGGCCGCCGGTGCGCGCAGAGGTAACGCGAGGGGATTCCTTGGCGCTCCGCCTGTTCGAGATACTCCCTGAGACGGCCGTGTTCAGGCAGGTCAAGGGCGAGCGAAGCCGGCAGGTCGAGCAACTCTTTGCGGGACGGGCCGTCGCGGATGACGCCCTCGGCCTGCAGCACTTCCTCCGCCTTGCTGATCACCGGACGGACGTAGCGGCTCAGACCACGGAGCCTGGCTTCTTCCTTGGTCATCACGAAGAAGCTGTTGGCTCCGGTGGCCACGCCGCGGCTGACCCGCACCAGCGTCCCCAGGGGCACGAGACCTTTTCCGTCCTCCTGGATCCCCTGCCCACGGAACAAGGGGGTCCAGCGCGGCGTCCGGCGCAGCGCGGCGCGGCTCAGGGCCGTTCCCCCGACATCCAGATCGCCCAGCTCACCCCGGTTCCTGATGTAGCGGCAGCGGACGGTTGGAGAACCGTCGCCTATATGGAAGCAGGTGATGACCGCCGTCGTCATGGCGTCCTCGAAGGGGGCGGACTCGGGGCTGATCCAGTGCAGCGCGTCCGCGCCCAGCCATCCCGCCAGGAGGTCGCGCAAGGCGGCCCCGTAGTGGACGTCGAGCCATTCCGCGCTGGTCACGAAGCAGCCGACGTCGCCCGGGCGCCCCAGCAACGCCGTGGCGAGAAAGAAATGGACGTGGAGGCCGGACAGCCGGGAGAGGTTGAGGCCCAGCCGGCGGGCCATATCCACCGCTCGCTCTTTCTGTTCCGGGCTCAACTGGTGATGACGGACGTAAGGGGGGTTGCCCACGAAACCGGTTCGGCCCCGAATGGGCTCGAGGTCGAGCGAGGTGTAGTCCCCCTGCACGACGCGGAAGCGGCGCGCCCCGGCCAGGTGGAGGTTGGCGCGAGCGACCAGGGTGGCCAGCGGGTCGCTGTCCACGGCGACGATCATCAGGTCTGGACGCTCGCGGGCCACGGCCATGGCGAAGCGCCCGCTCCCGCAGCCGGCATCCACCACCCGTTCCGGATCCCGCCGCAACACCCAGCGCACCATGGGCAGGACGATGCCGGGAGGGGTGTAGAAAGCCCCTGTCCTCCGCCGTTGGGCGATGGGCACGGCCAGCGTGAGCTCTTCTCCCAGGGGGTCGTGACCCTCACGTACCGCCCGCCGCACTGCCGACAATTCCGTGGCGCTGGGTAGCGGGCCCGCCAGCGCCCCGGCGAGCAAGGCCTCTTCAGCCGGACTCAAGGGACCGCCGTGAGCCACGGCTCCCAAGGCGACGGCGAGCCGGACCAAGCGCGTTACCGAGGGGGGGACGACGATCTCCGTCGCGCCGAGAGGGATCTGATAAAGGCTCATCTCTTCTCCTCCCGTAAGGGTATAGTTCGCTCGAGCACGAGGCATTTCCTCGCGGAGCGGGTCTGCGTACTAGCGGCCCCCGGCGCTTCTCAGTCGGTGAGCACGAACTGCACCTCCTCCAGCGGGTGGGCGCGCACCTCGAGGGTGACGGTGACCGCGACGGTGCGCTGCCCCCGGCGGGCGGTGAATGCCACCGGGTACCGCCCCGGGGCCAGGTCTCCCGGGACGCTGATCTGGCCGCGCCAGGCCTGGCGGCGGGCGTCGGCCGGCTGCAGGACGGTCTCCTCTCCCCAGGGCCAGGCGACCGCTACCAGGTCGGCCCCGGGGGAGGCCAGGGCCTCGGCGGTCACCGTCCAGCCTCGGTAGGCCGGATTGGGGGTGACCTGGGCCTGGAGGGTGAAGGGGACGGTCACCCTGAACTTCACCGCTGCGGTCCGCACGCCGTTGCGGAAGCGCGCCACCAGCCGCACGCTGTGCTCGCCCTCGGGGAAGTCGGCGGGGAGCCGGCGGCTGGCCGTCCACTCGTTGCCGTCGCCCGTCTGCCGGCCTGCCGGGGCGAGGGGCTGGGTGGCGCCGTCCGGCCAGAGGGCCGTGACGGTCTCGGCGCCGCCCAGGGTCCACGCCAGGACGGTGAGCGCGCCACCGGGGGACACTTCGGTGGGACGGACGGCGCCCGTCAGGCTCAGGCGCTCGAGGACCAGGGGCTTCATGACCGCCTGGAAGCGCTGGCCCCTCCGGTCGGCCACCCAGCCCCAGTAATAGTACGTCCCGGGCAGCAGGGGTCGCCCGTTGGCGTCCCGGCCGTTCCAGGCGAAGGCCGGGGGAGGTTGCCCGCCGGGGGAGCCGACGGCGTAGAACACCTGCCCCTGCAGGGTGCCGATATATACGTGCCACTCCCGCACGTTGCGGTTCTTGAGGGTACGGGTGCGGATCACAGTGGTATCCTCCACGCCGTCTCCGTCCGGCGAGAAGGGGTTGGGGGAGGCGTCGAGGACGAAGAGGGCGGAGCGGTAGAGGACGGCGGCCGCCTCGGAGCGCTTGAGGTAGTTGCCCGGCTTGAGGGTGCCGTCGGGATAGCCGACCACGATGCGCAGCTTGACGGCCAGGGCCATCTCCTTGTAAAGGGAGGGATCGACCAGGTGGGCGTCCCGGAAGGGGCGGAGGAAGGCGTCGGCCTCCTCCCGGGGGAGCGCGGCGGCCGTCGGGCCGAGGCCCAGGGCGCGCACAAGGATGGCGACGGCGGCGTCCCGGCGGGTGGGGTCCAGCGGCTGGAACAGCCCATCGGGCGTCCCCTTGATGATGCCGGCCTGGCGGGCGGCCTCTATCCACGGCAGGGCCGGGAGGCGGCTGTAGAGCAGGAGTTCCGGCGGCACGTCGCGGAAGAAGGGCTGGGGCTGCGGGTCCGGTTCCAGGCGGAAGGCCTTGGCCATCATGAGGGTGTACTCGGCGCGGTTGATGGGCCGCTCCGGGAAGTACCAGGTCAGGCTGTACAGGGGCGGGCCCCAGCCGTCGGTGACCTCCTCCTCGTAGAGGACGCGGACGTACTCGTGCGCCCAGTGGGCGGGAGGCACGTCCACGTACCAGGCCTCGCGCGCCAGGGCGACCCGCCCCAGCGCGAGGAGCGCTGCCAGCAG
>JBBIPI010000185.1:0-3347 GCA_037442985.1 Clostridiales bacterium | reverse complement strand
GAGGGAGGCCTCGGCCGCCTCGAACTGGTACCCCTCGTATTCCAGCTCCTTGACCCGTTCGAGCAGCTTGGCCGTGGCCTGGTCGTCCCGCTCGAGGCGCAGGTCCCGCTCCCGGGCCAGGTACTGCAGGTTGCTGCGGCCGGCCAGCTCGGAGACCACGACGCGCCGGCGGTTGCCCACCGCTTCCGGGTCCACGTGCTCGTAGGTGCGGGTGTTCTTGAGGATGGCGCTCACGTGGATCCCGCCCTTGTGGGCGAAGGCGTTCGCCCCCACGTAGGGCTGGGAGGGGTCGTGGGCCCTGTTGGCCACCTCGCTCACGAAGTGGCTGAGGGCGGTGAGCCCCTGGAGGGAGCGCTCCTCCACGCACCGCATCCCCATCTTGAGCTGGAGGTTGGGTATGAGCACGCAGAGGTTGGCGTTCCCGCAGCGCTCCCCGTAGCCGTTGACGGTCCCCTGCACCTGGCGCGCCCCCAGCCGCACCGCCTCCATGGCGTTGGCCACGGCCAGCCCGCTGTCGTTGTGGGTGTGGATGCCCAGGGGCAGGTCGAGGGCGCCCCGCACCGCCCGCACGATCTCCCCCACCTCCTCGGTGAGGGTGCCGCCGTTGGTGTCACACAGGACGAGCCAGTCGGCCCCGCCCCGGGCCGCCGCCCGCAGGGTCTCCAGGGCATAGGCCGGATTGGCCTTGTAGCCGTCGAAGAAGTGCTCGGCGTCGAAGATGACCTCCTCGACGCGCGCCTTCAGGTAGGACACCGTCTCCTCGATCATGGCCAGGTTCTCGTCGAGGGTGGTGCCCAGGGCCTCGCGCACGTGGAGGTCCCAGGACTTGCCGAAGACGGTGACCACGGGCGTCCCGGCGTCCAGGAGGGCGCGGACGTTGGCGTCCCGCTCCACCGCGACGCCCGGGCGGCGCGTGCTGCCGAAGGCGCTGAGCCGCGCCCGGCGGAGCGGCATGCGCCGCGCCTGGCGGAAGAACTCCAGGTCCTTGCGGTTGGAGCCGGGCCAGCCCCCCTCGACGTAGTCCACGCCGAAGTCGTCCAGCCGCTCCAGGATGCGCAGCTTGTCCTTGAGGGAGAAGGCCAGCCCGGCCATCTGGGCGCCGTCGCGCAGGGTGGTGTCATAGACGTAAACCCGCGGCTGCCCCTCCATGGCGCCCTTCCCCCCCTTCCCGCGTCGAAACCAGATTAGCAGACGCGGATGGGCCCAACAAGGAGGTCCCTCAGGCCTCGCCCCCGCGGCCGAGGCGGCGCAGGCGGGCCCGGCGCCGGGCCTGACCCTGACGGTAGCGCTCCCACTCCTCCTCCGTCTCCGGCACCACGGGCGGGACGGGGACGGGTCGCCCCTGGCCGTCCACCGCCACGAAGGTGAGGTAGGCGGTGCTGACCTGGCGGCGCCGGCCGGCGGAGAGGTCCTCGGCGAACACCTGCACCTCGACTTCCATGGACGTGCGCCCGGTGAAGGTCACCACGGCGCGCAGGTGGACGGCGTCGCCCACCCGGATGGGGTGGCGGAAGTCGAGGCTGTCAACGGAAGCGGTGACGGCCAGGCCGCGGCAGTGGCGGGAGGCCGCCAGGGCCGCCGCCATGTCGACCCACTGCATCACCCGCCCGCCGAAGCAGGTGCCGAGCCTGTTGGCGTCGCCCGGCAGGACGAGGTGGGTGACCTCCACGGCAGAGGCCGACGGCGGGCGGCCGGGCAAGCCGGGCTCCGCTGGCAGACGCTTCACCCCCCGGGCCGGCCTCCGGGGTCGCCCGCGGTGCCCGCTCTCAAGCGGCCCGGTCCCCCGGCGCCGGGAAGAAGGTGCTACGCAGGAAGACCTCCTGGAACTCGGGCAGGGCGGCGAGGGGGACGTGCTCCACGCGCCGCACCGCCTCCTCCAGGGCGCGCCGCGCCTCGCGGGAGGCGAGGGCCAGCAGCGCCCCCGCCGCCGCCGCGTTGCCCACCGGGCGCACCCGGGCGGCCGGCACGGGCGGGAGGAGCCCGATGGCCAGCGCGTCTTCCTCCCGAATATAGTTGCCGAAGGTCCCGGCCAGCAACACCTCTTCCAGGTCGGCAGGCGCGATCCCCCGGCGCGCCAGCAGGATCTCCGCCCCGGCCCGCACCGCCCCCTTGGCGAGCTGCAGTTGCCGCACGTCCAGCTGCGTCAGGCTAACGGCCCGTCCCCCGGCCGCCTCCTCCGGGCGCGCCAGCACGAAGGCGCTGGCGTCGGGCGCCAGGCGCGCGCGCAGCGGTTCAGGGAGGTCTGGGTTGTCCCGCAGCCGGCCGGAAGGGTCCAGGAGGCCGGCGCGCAGGAGGGCGGCGGCCGCGGCCACCAGGCCGGACCCGCACAGCCCGGCCGGCCGGACGCCACCGATGACGTCCAGGCGGACGTCCTCCTCCAGGCGCAGCGCCTGGATGGCGCCCGGCGCGGCGGCCATCCCGGCGGCGATCGCCCCCCCTTCGAAGGCGGGGCCGGCCGGGGCGCTGCAGGCCAGGAGGCCCTCCCGGTCGCCCAGGAGGAGTTCCCCGTTGGTGCCCAGGTCCACCACCAGGCGCGGCCCCTCCTGCTCCCACAGCCGGGTGGCCAGGAGGACCCCCGCCAGGTCGGAGCCGACGAAGCCGCCGAGCAAGGGCAGGCAGTAGACCAGGGCGGCGGGGTGGAGCGCCAGGCCACACGCGGGCGCCGCCAGGACGAGGGGGCTGGTGGCGGCCGGGACGTAGGGGGCCAGGCCGAGCTGCTGCACCTCCAGCCCCAGGAAGAGGTGGTGCATGGCGGTGTTGCCCACCACCGCCGCCGCGTAGATGTCGCCCGGCCGCCGGCCGGCCCGGCGGCAGAGGTCGGCGATCAGGCCGTTCAGCGCCTCCAGGAGGACCCGCCGCAGCTCCTCCCTCCCCGCGGGTGAGAAGCCGTACGCCAGCCGGCTCATCAGGTCGGCCCCGTGGACCGCCTGGGGGTTGGGGGCGGAGAGGGCCGCCTCCTCCGCGCCGGTGTTCAGGTCGATCAGGGAGGCCGCCAGGGTGGTGGTGCCGATGTCCAGGGCCACCCCCAGGAGGGTGCCCGACGTGTCCCCCGGCTCCACGGCCAGCACCCGCCCCTCGCCCACCACGGCGGTGACGGCGAAGCCGTGGGCGCGCAGCAGCCCCGGCAGGCCGCGCAGCACGTCCAGGGGCGGCGGCGCCAGCGGGGTGCCGGGAGCGTCCCGGCCGTCCCGCGCCAGCGCGGCGGCCACCGCCGCCCCCAACCTCTCCCAGTCCCCGGCCGCTCCCTCCTGCGGGCGCTCGAGCCGCACCGCCACCTTGCGGACCAGGGGGTCGAGCCGGAAGCCGGCCAGCCCGCGCCGGCCGGCCGTGAGGCCCGCCTTGCGCTC
>JBBIPI010000184.1:0-3403 GCA_037442985.1 Clostridiales bacterium | reverse complement strand
GCGCCCGAGCCAGCGGCGCAGGGCGTAACGGGTGGTCTCGCCGTTGAGGCGGGCGATGGCGTCCAGGAGGGGGATGCCCTTGGGGCACATCTGGACGCAGTTCTGGGCGTTGCCGCAGTTGGTGATCCCGTCGTCGCCCATGATCGCCTCCAGCCGCTCCTCCCGGTTGAGCTGCCCGGTGGGGTGGAGGAGGTGGTACAGGACCTGGCCCAGAGGCTGGGGTCCGATGAAGCGGCCGTCCCGGTGGTAGTTGGGACAGACGTCGAGGCAGATCCCGCAGGTGAAGCACTTGGACAGCTCGTAGCGGAACTGGCGGTCGGCGTCGGAGTAACGGGGGCCCGGCCCTAGGGGGTGGGTGCCGTCGATGGGCAGCCAGGCCTTGACCCGCTTCAGGGTCTCGAAGATGGCGCTCCGGTCCACCACCAGGTCGCGGATCACGGGGAAGGAGGTGAGCGGCTCCAGCACGATGGGCTGGCGCAGCCGATCCACCAGCGCCGTGCAGGCCATGCGGGCGCGCCCGTTGATCAGCATGGCGCAGGAGCCGCAGACCTCCTCCAGGCAGGACGACTCCCAGGCCACGGGCGTCGTGGGTTCGCCCCGGGCGGTGACCGGGTTCCGGCGGATCTCCATCAGGCAGGCGACGACGTTGAGGCCCGGCCGGTGGGGGACGGCGAAATCCTGCCAGTAGGGCTTCGCCTCCGGCCCGTCCTGGCGCCGGATGCGCAGGCGGACGACCTCCTTGGCGAGCGGCATCGCCTCCACCTCCTCGGATGAGCCCCGCGCCTAGTAGGTCCGCGGGCGGGGCGGCAGCAGGGACGTGTCCACCGGCTCGTAGCTGAGGCGCGGCCCGTCCGGGGTCCAGGTGGCGATGGTCGTCTTGAGCCAGTTGGCGTCGTCCCGCTCCGGGAATTCCGGCTTGTAGTGGCAGCCGCGGCTCTCGTCCCGCGCCAGCGCCCCGGCCACGATGGCCCGCGCCAGGTGCAGCATGTTCTCCAGGTGGGCGATGAAGGTGGCCGTCTGGTTCGCCCACCGGCCCCGGTCGGCGCAGCGGGCCCGCCCCAGTCGCTCCTGCAGCTCCACCAGCTTCTCGGCCGTCGCCCGCAGCCCGTCGTTGCGGCGGATCACCGTCACGTGTTCCGTCATCCAGCGCCCCATCTCCGCGTGCAGGGCGAAGGGGTCCTCCGGCCCTTCCATCCGGTAGATGCGCTCGAACCGCTCCTCCTGGCGGCGCCGCTCCGCCTCGAACAGGGAGGCGGGCAGGTCCTCGGCCGAGCGGGAAAGCCCGTCGACATAACGCCGGAGGGCGGGGCCGGTGACGAAGCCGTCGTAGACGCACGACAGCAGGGAGTTGGCCCCCAGGCGGTTGGCCCCGTGGTACTGGTAGTTGCACTCGCCGGCGGCGAAGAGGCCGGGGATGCTCGTCCGGTCCTCCTCGTCCACCCAGAGCCCGCCCATGGTGTAGTGCACGGCGGGGAAAACCTTCATGGGCACCCGGCGCGGGTCCTCGCCCATGAACTTCTCATAGATCTCCAGCACGCCCCCCAGCTTTCGGTCCAGCAGCTCGCGGGGGAGATGGGAGATGTCCAGGTAGACCATGGGCTGGCCGTCGATGCCCAGGCCCAGTTCGTAGACCACCTTGAAGATCGCGCGGGTGGCGATATCCCGGGGGACCAGGTTGCCGTAGGCCGGGTACCACTCCTCGAGGAAATACCAGGGCTTGCCGTAGCGCCAGACCCAGACGCGGCCGCCCTCGCCGCGGATGGACTCGGACATCAGCCGCAACTTGTCCTCCCCGGGGATGGCCGTGGGGTGGACCTGGATCATCTCCGGGTTGGCGTAGCGCGCCCCCTGCTGGTAGGCGGCCGACTGGGCGCTGCCGTCGACGATGAGCGAGTTGGTGCTCTTGCCGAAGATCATCCCCAGCCCGCCCGTCGCCAGCACCACCGCCTCGGCGCGGAAGGCACGCACCTCGCCGCTCTTGAGCTCCCGCGCCACGATGCCCCGGCAGGTGCCGCCCTCGTCCAGGACTAGGGAGAGGAAGTCCCAGCCCTCGAACTTGCGCACCGCGCCGGCCACCTCCAGGCGGCGCACCTGCTCGTCCAGGGCGTAGAGGAGCTGCTGGCCGGTGGTGGCGCCGGCGTAGGCGGTGCGGTGGAAGCGGGTGCCGCCGAAGCGGCGGAAGTCGATGTGCCCCTCGGGCGTGCGGTTGAAGGGCACCCCCATGCGGTCGAAGAGGTAGATGATGTCGGGCGCGGCCTGGCACATGCGGAGCACGGGCGGCTGGTTGGCCAGGAAGTCGCCGCCGTAGATCGTGTCGTCGAAGTGCTGCCAGGGGGAGTCGCCCTCGCCGCGAGCGTTCACCGCGGCGTTGATCCCGCCCTGGGCGCAGACGGAGTGGGAGCGGCGCACCGGGACGAGGGAGAAGAGGTCGATCTCCAGCCCCTCCTCTGCCGCCCGGATGGTCGTCGTGAGGCCCGCCAGCCCGCCGCCCACCACGATGACCCGCGCCATGCCCGCCACCTCCTCTCACCGCTGCCGGCGCCGCCCGGGGCTCAGGGGAGGAAGGCCAGGAGGGCGTTGACCCCCATCACCGAGAGCGCGACGGTGAACAACCAAGCCAGGTGGGCCGCCACCCGCTGGGCGCGCGGCCCCACCAGGAGGCCCCAGTTGACGCCGAAGAGCCAGAGTCCGTTCCCCAGGTGATAGCTTACCGAAACCACCCCGACCAGATGGAAGGCGAGGACGAGGGGGTCGGAGAGCGCCGTGGCCACCTTCTCGAAGCTGGCGGTGGGGGCGCCGAGCAGTTCGTTCAGCCGGAACGTGGTGACGTGGTAGAGGATGAACGCCAGCGCCACCAGGCCGGTGACCCGCTGGAACCAGAAGTGCCAGTGGCGCGGGAACGGGTAGCGGTCCAGGTTGTTGCGCGCCCGGAAGGTGATGGCGAGCCCGTAGGCGGCGTGGATCAGCAACGGCAGGAGGATGAGGCCCACCTCGCCCAGGGGATAGTAGGGGAGCCGGCGGAGGCCGTTCAGGTGGGCGTCGTACACCTCCGGTCCCTGCCGCGCGAAGGAGTTCCCCCACAAGTGCAGGACGACGAAGGCCCCCACCGGCACCACCCCGAACAGGGAGTGGACCTTGCGCGCGTAGAAGTGGCTGCCGCGCAGGAGCCGCACCGCCCAGGCGTCCCCCCTTCCCGTCGCCCGGCTGCCTCGGTGTCCCGTCCCCCGTTGTCCCGCCCGGCCGCCTGCTATCCTGTCGCCCCGGCGCGCGCCACTGGTTCCGGGCCGGCTTGGCGGCGTCCTGCCGGTAGTCTCGCGTCCAGTCTACTACGCCTATACGGGGCGGGAAAGCGAGATCCCAAGCGCGCCGGTTTTCGCCCTATCGTTGCACGTGCACGAGGCAG
>JBBIPI010000183.1:0-3407 GCA_037442985.1 Clostridiales bacterium | reverse complement strand
AGGCCCGCTGGACCCAGCCCCAGTCCCAGACGGGGAGCCCGTGCAACTTCGCCGGCGTCTCCGCCGTGGTCCGCCCGCCCTCGGCGACGATCTCCGGCGGGGCGGTGTTCCCCTCCACCCCGATCATAAACCACATCCGCCGGGCGGGGTCGTAGCCGAAGTAGACCTCATCGCGATACCAGCGGTCGAGTTCCCGCCGGATACGCAGGCCGTCGGGGGTTTCACTGTAGCTACGCCTTGGCGGCAGATCATACCCCACGCCGCACACGATGGGATACGGCATCCCCCAGCCCCCGAACTCGTCCCGCGTCCGGAAGCAGCCCAGCGGGAAGGCGTAGGGGGATGGCTGGGGGTCCTTGGGGACGATCCACCCGCGGCCGCAGCGCCCGTCCTCAAGGCACAGCCATGAGAAGGGGATCCGTGTCAGTTCCACCTTCCGCTGCCGCCCCGCCCCGACGTGGGTGGCGACGGTGATGACGGGGTGGAAGCGGATGGGCGGCTGCGGCAGGCCCAGGGCCTCGGCGGCCTCGGGCGGCGTCCAGCCCCCATCCGCGGTGAGGAGGTAGAAGGCCACCGCCCGCTCCAGGCCCTCGTAGACGCACTTCGGCTCGAGGATGTAGCGGTGCTCGAAGCCGACGAGCTTCCGGAGGGACCACCGCGCCGGGTCCGACGGGCAGGCCTCCTCCCGCGTGGGGGTGGGGGCCGGCGTGGGGGTGGCCGTCGGCGGCGGCAGCGGGGTCGGGGTGGGGGCGAAGCGCGCCGCCCGCTCGGCGCTCAGGACGGCGAAGGCCGTCCCCGCCACGGTGAGGAGGACGGCGAGGGAAGCGATGGCGGCCCAGACCCACCACCGCAGGCGGCGGCGGCCGGCCAGGTCATGGTAGAAGAAGTGCTCTCCCATGGCGAACCCTCCCCTATTGGTGTTCCCGGGTGGCCCCGGTGGCCAGGAACCCGACGGCGCGGATGGGCACCTCCACCCCCCCGAAGGGGGTCGCCATCGGCAGCCGGACGGACGCCTCCACCACGCAGCGGACGCCCGAGGGCGCCAACGACACGCAGGTGATGCGGTGCAGTTGCGCCCCCTCGGGGGCGTTCCGCTCGAAGACCCGGGCCCCCACGGCCGCGGCGTCGCCCAGCGGGTGGCTCCGCCCGTACACGTCCCAGGCGACCTGCTGGGCGGCGGCGTGGGCGGCGAGATCCGCCGCGGCCGCCGTCGCCATCACCCGCACGCTGCCGATGGCGTAGAACAGCGCCGCCCACAACAGCAGCACCGCCAGCGGCAGCAGCAGCGCCCACCACGTCAGGATCTGGCCTTGTTGTGTAATATTATACCGCTTTTTTCGCAAAGTTGTGCACATCAGGGCCACCTCGCCTTCCAGTTTTCTACGACGGTGCGGGCCTCTGCGGTGTAGGTGAAGGGGGGAAGGCCCAGCACGCCCCCGCCGAACAGCCATGGGACGTGGACGGTGACGCGACAGACGGCCTCCTCACCGGGGTCGGCGGAGGAGACCGCCACCGAGAACGACGCGTCCCCGGTCCCGCTCCAGCCGAAGGCGTTCAGGGTGGTCCAGGCGGCGGCCCACCCCATCACGGCCGCCTGGTCGGGGTTGCGGGACTGGGAGATGTAGGTGGCGCAGGCGTAGGCGGCCGTGTGGGCGGCGGCCGCCGCCCGATGGGCCTGGTAGATGGCCACCAGCCCAGCGGCCATCAGGAGGATCAGCGGCAGCACCAGCGCCAGCTCCGCCAGCGCCTGTCCCGCCCCCGCGCCCCGGCGGCGCCGTCGGATGTCCTTTGCCCGCGCAAAAAGATCCATTCCGATGGCCTCTCCCTTATCGAGAGATTTGCGCTGGTCGAGAGGTTTACGCTTGTCACAGCCGCTCCGCGGCGGCCTTCCGAAGCATCTGGGTCAGCCCTTTGTGTCCATGCTCCTGGACCCAACCGGCGGGCGTTCGGCCCTCCTTGTCTCGCATGTTGAAAAGGATCGCCTTCGCGACCCCCGCACACCCATCCTTGGCCACCCCATGCCGCAGGGACCCTCCAGAAACGCACCGCGGCCGCCGCCCCTACTCCCACGGCCGGCAGGGCGGCGGGCCGGCCCAGAACCGCCACCAGCGGCGGAAGGCCCCGAGGCGGTGGACCTCCTCCGCGATCGTCCCCCACAGGAACGGGAACGACTGGACGTAGCGAAAGTCGGCCCACGCCCCCCGCACGCAGGAGCTGCCAAAAGCCTGGTAGGCGCCCGGCCAGCGGAACAGCCCCTCGGGGGCGGCGGCGGGGCCTGGGAAGGCGGCCGAGGCCGTCGAGGCGTTGAAGGTGAACAGCGAGGTGTCCGCGGCCCGCAGCACGGCCAGCCCGCCGAAGTAGAGGGCGGCGATCAGGAAGAAGAAGAACATGAACGCCACGGCGAACTCGGCCGTGGCCTGCCCCCGGCGACCCCACCGCCGCCGGACGGCCCTCCGCAGGATGTCCCACACGGCAGGCCCTCCTTTGGGGGTCCGGATCAGTATCCGGAGCGCATCCGCCGCATCGTGTTGATGGCGGCCTGGAAGGTCGCAACGATCTCGTTGCGCAGGGCGAAGCCCACCAACAGCATGATACCGACGACGATGGCCAGGATGGTGGCGTACTCCGACGTGGTTTGGCCGGACTCGTCCCGCAGCAGCTCCTCAAACGACCGCAGCATGGGTACACCTCCTTATGGGAAGTTTGAGATCAGAAGCCCCCCACCAGCGTCAGCAGGGCGCCGCCGATGACGGCGACCATCACCCCGACGATGGACACGGCCGTCCACAGCACCGCCTGCCGCTCGGTGCGGGAGGCTTTGGCCTCCACCTCCAACAGCATCCGCCGCCGCGCGGCCCCCTGGGCGGCGGCCACGGCGGGCAGCAGCGGCGCCTGCCGCAGCAGGTGGGCCCGCAGGTCGGCGGCGAAGATACGGACCTCCGGGTCGTTGGGGTCCGGCAGGTGCTGCTCGAAGCGGTCGAGGGCGATCGCCGGACCCTCCCCCATCTGCATGTGGGCCATCAGGAAGGCCAAGAGGTTCGCGAAGGCCCCGCGCAGCTTGGAGACCCGTTCCAGGGCCTCGATGGTCCCCACCTGGCCCTCCAAGAGGACCTGCAGCATCGCCAGCACCACCACCATGTTGCGGCGGACGTTCTCCGCCCGCCGCCGGGCGGCGGCGACCAAGCGGGCCCGCGGCGTGCTCAGCCCGTTGATCAGGATGGGGATGGCCAAAACCAGCCCGATGGGCCCGCCGCCGGCCAGCGCCCCCAGCCCGACGGCGGCCGCGGCCAGGATCGCCGCGACGGCCAGCCGGGCGGCGGCGGCGGCGTAGTAGGCCCCGACGGAGGGGTAAGGATAGCCGGCCCGCCGCAGCAGCTCCAGGATGCCCTGGCGGTCCCGGGCGCGGG
>JBBIPI010000182.1:0-3427 GCA_037442985.1 Clostridiales bacterium | reverse complement strand
CCTGGAGCGCGCGGCGCGGCGCCAGGCCCTACGCCTGGCGCGGGCGCCCACGGCGGCAGACGCGGACCTGATGTCGATCACGGCGGAGGACCTGCGCGCGGCCCTGCCGGCCGCTCCCGCTGGGCTGACGCCGGCGCCCCCGCGCGCGGCCGGCGGCCGGACGGCCTGGCTGCCTGGCTCCGACGGCGCGGCGCGGGGGAACGGTTCCGGCGGGAAGGGGTGGCAGGGTGAGGACGACGCTCGCCCGCGGCCGGTCAGCGTCTGAGGGAGACCTGTGCCTGCTGGTGGGCCTGGCCAACGTTGGCAAGACCAGCTTCGGCCTGGCCTTCGCCGGGTACTTGGGCGTGCCGTCCGGCGATTGGGCTCCCGAGGGGGCGGAAGGCGGCGGGGGAGGGCAGCCCGCGGGCGGCGACCGGCCGCTCGTGGCCCCGGCCCCCTTCACGACGCGCTGGCCCTGGGGCGCCTGGTTGCCCCTCAGGGGCCGGAACGGGCGGCGGCTGCGGCTGGTCGACAGCCCTGCCCTCTACGAAAGCGCGCCGCCCGCACGGGCGGTCCGGGCGGCCGCGGCGCAAACCCTGCGGCTCCTGTTGGCGGCCGCCGTCGTCCTTCTGGTCGTGGACGCCGCCGGCGTCGGGGCGGGGGCGCCGCTCGCCGAGGCGGAGCGGGCGGTGGTCGGCTTCGCCTCCCGGCGCCACCTCCGCCTGGCCGTGCTGGCCAGCAAGGCGGACCTGCCCCTGGCGCGGCTCGGCCAGGCGCGGCTGGAGGCGGAGCTGGCGCCGGCGCGCGTGATCCCCGTCTGCGCCCAAAGCGGGCGCGGCTTCCGGGAGGTGCGCGCCTTCCTGGCGGGCGACTTGCCCTGATAGAAGCGAACTTCGCAAGGTCTTGACAAAGTCCGGGTGCAATACTACCGTTTGCGTCCGGAACGGCGAGGGGGGCGCGGCCATGGCAGCCAGCCAGCCCAGCAAGGACGTCCCGGTCTATCCCATCGGCTCGGTCGTCAAGCTCACCGGGTTCAGCGCCAGACAGATCCGCTACTACGAGCTGAAGGGGCTGGTCGCGCCTGCCCGCACGCCGGGGAACCAGCGCCTCTACACCCAGCGGGACGTGGAGCGGCTCCTCAAGGTGCGCCGGCTGATGGAAGAGGGCTACAGCCTGGGCAACATCAAGCGCGTCCTCGACGAGGAGGAGCGCCGATCGCCCCTCGAACGCCTGGACGACTATCCGGGCGCCAGCCGCCTCCTGCGGCCGCGCGCCCATTCCCTTTACCCCGTGACTGACGAAGCGACCCTGATGCGCCTGCTGGAGAAGCGTCAGGCAGAGAGAAACGAAGAAAGGGAGAAGTAGCGGACGATGGCGGCGTACACGGAAGACGACGTCCGGCGCCTGGTCAAGGAACTGGGCGTGGCGTCCATCAGGCTGCAGTTCACCGACGTCCTCGGCATCCTCAAGAGCGTGGACATCCCCGTGAGCCAACTGGACAAGGCCCTGGCGGGCGAATTGATGTTCGACGGGTCATCCATCGAGGGGTTCGTCCGCATCGAGGAGTCGGACATGTACCTGCGCCCGGACCCCTCCACCTTCGCCATCTTCCCCTGGTTCGAGAAGGAAGGGGTGACGGGCCGCCTCATCTGCGACATCTACAACCCGGACGGGACCCCCTTTGAAGGCTGCCCCCGCGGCACCCTGAAGCGCGCCCTCAGGGAGGCCGAGGAGATGGGCTACACGTTCAACGTGGGGCCGGAGCCCGAGTTCTTTCTCTTCCTGCGCGACGAGAAGGGACGACCCTCCACCGCGACGCTGGACGCCGCCGGGTACTTCGACGTCGCCCCGGTGGACAAGGGGGAGGAGGCGCGGGCCGCCATCGTCAAGGTGCTCCACGCCCTCGGCTTCGAGGTGGAGGCGTCCCACCACGAGGTGGCGCCGGGGCAGCACGAGATCGACTTCAAGTACGCCGACGCCCTGACCACTGCCGACCGCATCGTCACCTTCCGGGTGGTGGTGCGCGTCACCGCCGCCCAGCACGGCCTGCACGCCACCTTCATGCCCAAGCCCCTTTTCGGCGTCCCCGGCTCCGGCATGCACCTGCACCTGTCCCTCTTCCGGGGCGGCGAAAACGCCTTCTACGACCCGACGACGCGGGACGGGCTGAGCCAGGAGTGCCTCTGGTTCATCGGCGGCCTGATGAGGCACGCCCGCGCCTTCACCGCCATCACCAACCCGCTCGTCAACTCGTACAAGCGCCTCGTCCCCGGGTTCGAGGCGCCCGTGTACATCGCCTGGTCGCACCGGAACCGCAGCCCGCTCATCCGCATCCCCGCCAAGCGCGGGCTCTCGACGCGGCTGGAGCTGCGCTCGCCCGATCCTTCCTGCAACCCGTACCTCGCCCTGGCCGTCGTCCTCAAGGCCGGGCTGGACGGGATCAGGAAGCGGATGGCGCCGCCCCCGCCCGTCGACCGCAACATCTATCACATGACGGCCCGCGAGCGGGCCGACCTGGGCATCGAGAACCTCCCGGGCACCCTCAGGGAGGCGATCGAGGAGCTCAAGAAGGACGCGGTGATCCAGGAGGCCCTGGGCGACCACCTGTACCACCGCTTCCTCGAGGCCAAGGAGCTCGAGTGGGACATTTACCGCACCCAGGTGCACCAGTGGGAACTGGACCAGTACCTGGCCACTTTCTGAGGGCGCCGGCGGCGGGCAGCTAGCCGTCCTGACGCGGCGGGGCGTCCACCACCACCGTGCCGAGGCGACCGTAGCCGCACACGATCACGTGGTCGGACCAGGGTCTCACCCGCCGCTCCCTCCGCCGCCACGCCCCCTTCACGATCTCCTCGGGGCGCAGACCTGGCTGAATTATCTCAAGACGCGCCGCGCCTGTCGACCGCTCGCCGGCCGCGGAGGCCGGCACCGCCGGCGCCGGGCGGACGGAGGGGGATAGGAGGATGGGCCTCGCGGGCGACATCGCCCTCATCGTCCTGGCCGCCTTCGCGGGCGGGGTCGTCGCCCGGCGGCTGGGCGTGCCGCTGATCCTGGGCTACATCCTCGCCGGGGTCCTCGTCGGCCCCCACACGGCCGGACCCACGGTGGTGGAGATCCAGGAGATCGAGCTCTTGGCCGACATCGGCGTGGCCCTGCTCCTCTTCGCCCTGGGGCTCGACTTCCCGCTTCACAAGCTGGCGCCGGTGCGGCGCGTCGCCCTGCTGGGCACCACCCTGCAGATCGCGCTCACCATCGCCCTCGGCTACGGCGCCGGCCGCCTCCTGGGCTGGGACTGGCGGGAGGCCGCGTGGCTGGGGGCGCTCGTCTCCCTGTCGAGCACGATGGTGGTGCTGAAGACCCTCACTGACCTGGGGCTCCACGACGCCCTGGCCGGCCGGGTCATGGTGGGCATGCTCCTGGTGCAGGATCTGGCCGTCGTGCCCCTCAA
>JBBIPI010000181.1:0-3428 GCA_037442985.1 Clostridiales bacterium | reverse complement strand
GTACCTCTATGCGATGCTCGCCTCGCCCTTCTTCGGCCAGCACTGGCCCTTCTGGCTGCTCCTGCCCACGGCGGCGGCCCTGGCCGCCCTGGCGGGGGTGCTGCTGGGGATACCCGTCCTGCGCATGCGGGGCGACTACCTGGCCATCGTCACCCTGGCCTTCGGCGAGATCATCCGCATCCTGGTCCTGAACCTCGACCCCTACACCGGGGGGCCGAACGGGATCATCCGCCTCGACAAGCCCTCCCTCCTGGGGTGGCAGATCCGCTCCATCGAGCAGTTCTACTGGTTCGCCCTCGCCCTGGCCGCCCTGGCCGCCCTGGCGGCCGAGCGGCTGCGGGACTCGCGCCTCGGCCGCGCCTGGGAGGCGATGCGCGAGGACGAGGACGCGGCGCGCGCCATGGGCATCAACACCACCAATTACAAGTTGCTGGCCTTCGGGACGGGCGCCGCCCTGGGCGGCCTGGGGGGCGTCGTCTTCGCCTTCACCCAGGGGAGCATCTTCCCCACCTCCTACACCCTGGACGTCTCCATCCGGGTGCTCTCCATCGTGGTGATCGGCGGCATGGGCAGCATCCCGGGCGTGGTGCTGGGGTCGTTCCTCATCGTCGGCCTCCCCGAGGTGCTGCGCAACGTCGCCCTCGGCCCCTTCCGCCCGGCCGACTACCGGTTGGTGGTCTTCGGCGCCCTCCTGGTGGCGGTGATGGTCTTCCGGCCCGCCGGCCTGGTGCCCTTCCGCCGCAAGATCCCCACCCTCGTCCCGCCGGCGCGCCGGGAGGCGGCCGCGCGGGCGGCGCGCGCGGGAGGCGACGGCTGATGGACGCCCTCCTGGTGGCGGCGGGGGTGAGCAAGCGCTTCGGCGGCGTGCGCGCCCTGAACCGCGTCGACTTCGCCGTGGCGCCGGGTGAGATCGCCGGGTTGATCGGGCCCAACGGCGCCGGCAAGACCACCCTCTTCAACGTGCTCACCGGGTTCTACCGCCCGGACGAGGGCGACCTGCATCTGGCCGGCCGGCGGTACACCGGCCTGCCGCCCGACCGGGTGGCCGCCCTGGGGATCAGCCGCACCTTCCAGAACATCCGCCTCTTCGCCGGGATGACCACCCTGGAGAACGTCCTGGTCGGCCAGCACCTGCACGTCCGCGTCGGCTTCCTGGGCGCCCTGCTGCGGACGCGCCGCGCCCGCGCCGAGGAGGCGGCCGCCGTGGAGCGCGCCCTGGAGCTCCTGGACTTCGTCGGCCTGGCCGACCGGGCCGGGGAGCTGGCCGGCAACCTGCCCTACGGCGACCAGCGCCGCCTGGAGATCGCCCGCGCCCTGGCGGTGCGGCCGCGCGTCCTGCTCCTGGACGAGCCGACGGCGGGGATGAACCCGGCCGAGTGCGACCGGATGGTGCACCTGATCCGCCGCCTCCGGGACGAGCGGGAGCTGACCATCGTGCTCATCGAGCACCAGATGCGGGTCGTGATGCAGGTCTGCGAGCGGATCACCGTGCTGGACTACGGCGAGAAGATCGCCGAGGGCACCCCGGACGAGGTGCGGCGCGACCCCCGCGTCGTCGAGGCCTACCTGGGAAGGGGGCAGGACGGCCGTGGCCTTCCTTGAGCTGGCGGACGTGGTCAGCGGCTACGGCCCCATCCAGGTGCTCCACGGCCTCTCCCTGCGCGTCGAGGAGGGGGAGGCGGTCACCCTCATCGGCGCCAACGGCGCCGGCAAGACGACCACCCTGCGCACCATCACCGGCCTCATCCGCCCCCGGCGGGGGGAGATCCGCCTGGACGGCCAGCGCCTGGACCGCCTGCCGCCCCACGCCATCGTGCGCTGCGGCGTCGCCCACGTGCCGGAAGGCCGCCGCGTCTTCGGCCGCCTCACGGTGCTGGAGAACCTGGAGCTGGGCGCCTTCACCCGCCGCCCCGGCCGCGAGGTGGCCGCGGACCTGGAGCGGGTGCTGACCCTCTTCCCCCGCCTGCGCGAGCGCCTGAGCCAGCCCGCCGGCACCCTCTCGGGCGGCGAGCAGCAGATGCTGGCCATCGGCCGCGCCCTCATGGCCCGGCCCCGCCTGCTCCTGCTGGACGAGCCGTCCATGGGTCTCTCCCCGGTCATGGTCGAGACTATCTTCGAGGTGATCCGCGACATCCACCGCCAGGGGACGGCCCTACTCCTAGTGGAGCAGAACGTGCCCCTGGCGCTGGGCGTGGCCTCCCGGGGCTACGTCCTCGAGGCCGGTCGCGTCGTGGCCGAGGCCTCGGCGGCGGACCTCAGGCGGAGCGACGCCGTCCGCCGCGCCTACCTGGGCGAGGGCGCGGCGCCGCCCCCGGCGTCGGGCACCGGCACGCCAGGATAACCGTCCTCCACGCGGAAGAAACGGGGACCCAGCCCGCCGGCGTGCGCGTTGTCTCCCCGCTCGTCGAAGGCGATGGGGCCGCTCAGCCCCGCGAAGCGCACCTCCCGGAGCGCGGCCGCGACCCGGTGGCGTTCGGGAGGCACCCCGGCACCCCGGCCTTCGCCGGCCCGGTGGGCCGCCGCCAAGAGCAGCCGCACGGCGTCGTAGGCCAGCAGGGCCAGGCCGTGCGGCTCCTCGCCGTAACGCTGGCGGTAGGCCGCCGCCCAGGCGCGCGCCTGGGGCAGCGCCTCCGGGTCGGGCACCAGGGAGACGTAGTAGGTGCCCCGCGCCGCCTCCCCCGCCAGGGCGGCGAAGGCCGGACCATCCAGGCTGTCGCCCCCCAGGAGCGCGACGCCCACCCCCTCCCGGCGCAGCGCCCGGGCCAGCCGGGCGCCCTCCTCCTCGTCCCCGGCGTAGAAGACCAGGTCGGCGCCGGTCGCCTTCACCTCGTCCGCCAGTTCCGCCAGCGGGCTGCCCTCCACCAGTCCCCGGTAAGCCGACACCCGCAGGCCGCTGCGCTCCGCCTCCGCCCGGAAGGCGTCGGCCAGTTCCTGCCCGTAACCCGTCCGGTCGTGCACCACGAAGGCGGCCCGGGCCTTCAGGGTCTCCCGGGCGAAGCGGGCCGCCGCCCGCCCCTGGACGTCGTCCGGCGGCAGCAGCCGGAACGCGGTCGCCAGCCCCCGCCGGGTGAACTCCGGCGCCGTCACCGCCAGCGCGATCACCGGCACCCCGGCCTGTTCGTACCTCTCCGACGCCGGCACCGCCACGTCGGAGTCCAGGTGACCGACGACGCCGATAACCGTCAGGTCGGCGGCCACCAGCTCGGCGTTGGCCACCCCCTGCCGGGGGTCGGCCTCGTCGTAGGCGGCCACCTCCAGGCTGACGCCCCTCGACCGCCAGGCGGGGCGGAGCTCCTCGACGGCCAGCCCGGCACCCTGCAGCACGGCCCGGCCCAGGTCGGCGCGCGGCCCTGTGAGGGGCGCCTGCACCGCCACTGTGACCACCACCGGCGCCGCCGCGCCCCGCCCGCAACCGCCCGCCGCCGCTG
>JBBIPI010000180.1:0-3445 GCA_037442985.1 Clostridiales bacterium | reverse complement strand
ACCCATCAGCCACGGGAGGGGCTCCCGCCGTGCCGACGACGCCTCCGGCGGACGGCCGTGTCGCCGAGGCAGCGCCCGGGCGCCGCGAGGGGGACGTTCCGAGGGCTGCCGCGGTCCCGAGGGACGCAGTGTCTGCCGACCCGCCGGCCGAGGCCGTCGCCCGGACCCCGCGGGAGGCTTCGGCGGGAGAGAGCCCTGACGGGGCCGCCCCGCGGATCGGTACGACCGCCGAGGAGGACGGGGGGCGGCCCGGCGAGGCCTCGACCGTGCCCGCCGCGACGGCGGTGACCCGGGAGGGCGCGCCCGGCGCGACCCCGGGCGTGGCCGAGGAGCGGGCCGGCGAGCTGCGGCTCACGGCCGAGGAGCTCCTCGGGCTCGTGGCCGAGCGGGCGCGGGTGCACGAGGGGCGGGACGGGACGACGACGCTCCACCTGACCCTGGAGCCGGAGCACCTGGGCCGGGTGCGGTTGGAGCTGGCGTGGCGCGACGAGGGGCTGGACATCACCTTCGCCGTGCAGCGCCCCGAGGCCCTGGCCGTCCTGGACGGGCACCTGCACCGCCTGGAGGCGCTGCTCCGCGAACAGGGCCTGCCCGTCGTCTCTCTGCAGGCCGCCCTGGCAGGGGAGGGCGGCTGGGCGGCGAGAGCGGGAGGGCGGCGGGCGGACGCCGGTCCCCGCGGCTCGCCCGCGGGGCAGCTCCGGCCGGCGACGGGGGACGTGAGGCCGCCGTCGGCTCTCTGGGCGGGGTTGTTGGACGTCCTGGTATGAGCAAGGAGGGACAGGGAATGGCGGTCACGGGCGTGAACGCACCCGGATGGACCTACGCGGGGAATGGCGCCGACCAGACGGCGCGGGGGGACCGCGTCGACAAGCTGGCCTTCCTCCGCCTCATCGTGGCCCAACTCCGGAACCAGAACCCGCTGGACCCGGTGGACAACGCCGAGTTCCTGACGCAACTGGCCCAGTTCAACACGCTGGAGCAGATGCAGTTGATGAACGAACGCCTCGGCTCCCTGCTGCAGGCCCAGATGTCCGCCGGGGAGAAGCTGGGGGAGATGGGCGCCACGCTGAACCAGATGCTGGACGCGCTCAGGCAGCTGCTGGCCTACCAGCAGGGGCAGGGCGCGCCGGCCGCCGGGGCGCCGTGAGGGGGAAGGCGGGTCGATGGTGAGGGAGGTTGACCACCGCGTCCCCGGCGCGCTGCCGCGGACGGCCGTTCCGGAAACCCGCCGGGGCGAGCAGCCCGCGCGCGCGGGCGAGGGGGCGTTCGCCAAGCTGCTGCAGGAGCGCCTGGCGGCCCGTCCCGCCGGCGGGCTCCAGTTCTCCCGCCACGCCCTGGAGCGGCTGGAGGCCTCGGGGCGCCTGCTGAGCCCAGGACAGGTGCGGGCGCTGGAGGAGGCGGTGGCGCGGGCGGCGGCCAAGGGGGCGCGGGAGTCGTTGGTCCTCCTGGATGACCTCGCCCTGGTGGTGAGCGTCCAGAACCGGACGGTGATCACCGTCGTCGCGGGGGAGCGCATGAAGGAGCAGGTGTTCACCCAGATCGACAGCGCGGTGATCGCCAAGCGGGAGTAAACGGGCCGGACCTCGCTGAGGGGGCCCGGGGCCGCGGAGCGACGGAAGCGGCCCGACGGGGGCGGGAGCCCCCGAGCAAAACCTCAAGGGAGGTCGATGAGCGATGATGCGCTCGCTTTTCGCCGGCGTGGCCGGTTTGCGCATCCACCAGATGCGCATGGACATCATCGGCAACAACATCGCCAACGTGAACACCGTTGGCTACAAGAAGGCGCGGGCCAACTTCGGGGAGATGCTGGTGCAGACCCTGCGCGGCCCCTCGGCGCCCCAGGCGGGCCGGGGCGGCACCAACGCCCAGCAGATCGGCCTGGGCGCCTCCTTGAGTAGCGTGGACACCATCTTCCTCCAGGGCAGTCCCCAGACCACGGGGAAGCAGACGGACCTGTTCATCCAGGGCGAGGGGTTCTTCGTGCTCTCCGACGGGGTGGACTTCTACTTCACCCGCGCCGGCAACTTCGACACCGACCGGGACGGCAACCTGATCGACAAGACCACCGGCCTGCGCGTCATGGGCTGGATGGCCGACAGCGCCGGCAACATCGACACCACCACGGCGGTTACGGGGCTGAACATCCCCATCGGCCGCACCTACCCGCCCACGCCCACCAGCGTCATCACCTACGCGGGCAACCTGGACGCGGGCGCCCAGGGCGGCGCGACCAAGATGACCAGCATTGACGTCTACGACGCCCAGGGGGCGGCGCACCGGATCATCACCGTCTTCACCAAGACGTCCGCTACGGACCCCGACTACGCGGCCAACAGGTGGCGCTACAGCCTGAGCCTGGACCAGGCCGACCCCCTGATCCAGGGCTTCATCAACACCTACTACGGCACCATGTTCGGCACCCTGACGGCGGCCGAGCAGGCCCAGGTGGTGGACCTGGCCAACCAGGTGTACCTGGGCGGGCAGGCGTCGGCGGTGGGCCTGGGGGTGGCGACCGGGGCGGGCCTGGCCGTGTTCGCGGACGCCACCAACAAGCCGGGTACGGCCGGCAATAGCCTCAAGATCGAGATCGTGGCCGGCACCGGAGCCAGCACCACGGCATCCGACAACGGGGTGGACACGGTCACCGTCACCCTGAAGAACGGCGGCGACAACCTGGCGGGGGTGCTGGCAGCCCTGAAGGCGTACATCCAGGCCAACCCCGGCACCCGGCTCATCGGCAGCGTCATGCTCATGCCCGGGGCTTCCGGCACCACCCCCGCCCAGACCACCGCCAGCCCGGTAAGCCTGACCAATGGCAGCGCCTCGTCCCGGGGCGTCATCTACGGGGCCGACCCGACCACGGGGGCGTTCAAGAGCCAGGCGTCCGGCTGGATCCAGTTCACCAGCTCGGGGCTGATCGATTCGGCGGCCACCCGCACCCTCAACGGGGCGGCGGCGCCCAACCTGACCAAGAACCTGATCTTCACCCCCCTGGGGACGGCCCAGATGGAGATCACCCTGGACATCAAGGGGCTGACCCAGTACTTCGGCGGGCACACGGCCAACGCCGTGCGGCAGAACGGCAACCCGCCCGGGACGCTCCAGACGGTGAACGTCGCCCCCGACGGGACGGTGAGCGGGGTGTTCTCCAACGGGTTCAGCATGAACCTGGGGATGATCGCCCTCTCCGTGTTCAACAACCCGGCCGGGCTGGTGCGGGTGGGCGACAACCTGTACAAGGAGTCGGCCAACTCCGGCACCCGCCAGATCGGCACCGCCAACACGGGCGGGCGGGGCACGGTGATCCCGGGCGCGCTGGAGATGTCCAACGTGGACCTGGCCCAGGAGTTCACCGACATGATCATGACCCAGCGCGGCTTCCAGGCCAACACGCGGGTCATCACCGTGTCGGACGAGATGCTGAACGAGCTGGCCAACCTGAAGC
>JBBIPI010000179.1:0-3461 GCA_037442985.1 Clostridiales bacterium | reverse complement strand
GGCGCAGGGGGTTGGCCAGCACCCCCGGGGCGGCGCGGCCGCGCCGGTATTTGGCGATCTTGAGGTAGAGCCCGCGCAGGAAGACGATGTTCGCGACCGCCGCCACCAGGTAGAAGGCGACGACCATCGCCGGGGTGAAGCCCCGCATCACTTCCCGCGTGATCGCGTGCGGATCCATCGTCGGTCAGCCATCCCCCTCGTGCGGTCATCCCGCGGCCGGGATCAACCCGCCGCGGCCTTCACCTTCTCCGTCAGGGCCGGCATGATGTCGAAGAGGTCGGCCACCACCCCGTAGTGGGCCACGTCGAATATGGGCGCCTTGGGATCGGTGTTGACGGCGATGATCAGGCCCGCGTCGCGCATGCCCTCCAGGTGCTCCGGCGCGCCGCTGATCCCGAAGGCCAGGTAGGCCTTGGGTTTGACCGTCTGCCCTGACTTGCCCACCTGACGCGCCTTGGGCAGCCAGCCGGCGTCGATGATCGGCCGCGAGGCGGACACGGCCCCGCCCAGCGCCTCGGCCAGCTCCACGGCCAGTTGGATGTTGTCCTGCGACTGGATGCCCCGCCCGATGCTCACCAGCACGTCCTGCTTGGTGATGTCCACGTCGGCGGCCTCCGGCTCGATGAGGGCCTTGAAGCGGACGCGCGCCGCGTCGACCGCCGCTGCCGCCTCCTCCACGGCGCCCGGCGCTCCCCGCCCGGCGTCAGCCGGATACGCGCCGGCCATCAGCGTCACGACCGCCCCCGCCGGCGCCTCGGCCTCCACCATCACCTTGCCGCCGTACACCTGGCTCACCCCGACCACCTTCTCGCCCTCCACCCGCACCTCGCGGCAGTAGGCCAGCAGGGGGCGCTCCAGGGCGGCCGCCACGGCCGGAGCCAGGTCGAGGCCCTGGGAGGTGTTCCCGAACAGGAGGGCGAAGGGCTCGCGCGCCCGCGCCACGGCTGCCACGGCTCCGGCATAGGCTAGCGGGTTGTACCGAGCGACCTCGGGGGTGTCCACGCAGACCGCCACGTCGCAGGCCACCTGCCCCGCCAGCGCGCGCGCTCCCTCGCCGACCACGATGGCCACCGAGCGCCCTCCCGTCTCGCCAGCCAGCGCCCGGGCCCGCCCGGCCAGCTCGAAGCTGATGTCGGCCACCTGTCCCTTGAGATGCTCCACGAAGAAGGCTACGTCCCGAGCCACTGCCCTCACCCCTTGATGAGTCCCCGGTCGCGCAGGATGGCCACGATGCGGTCGGCCACCTCTTCGGGGCTCCCCTCGATCATCTCGGCCCGCTTGCCCGTCTCGGGCTTGAACATCCTCCGCACCTCGATGCCCGCCGCACCCGGGTCGCCGGCCTCGATCTCCTCGATGGAGGCCGTCTTCATCACCTGGCGCACCCGGCTGACGGGGGCGTAGCGCGGCGGCTGCTTCGCCGCCTGGATGCCCAGCACGGCCGGCAAGTCGACCTCCAGCTCCGCCACCAGCCCACCGGCGAACTCCTTCTTCACCGTCGCCGTCCTTCCGTTCACCTGGACGCCCGCCACGACGCTCACGCTCGGCACGCCGAGGGCCGTCGCCAGGAGCGGCCCCAGCTGGCCGTCCAGGTCGTCCACGGCCTGGACGCCCGTCAGGACCAGGTCGTACTCCATGCCTCGGAGCGCCTGGGCGAGGATGTTGGCCGCCTGGCGGCTGGAGACGCCCTGCTCGAAGTCGCCGACGATCTTCACCGCCCGGTCGGCGCCCTTGGCCAGGGCGGTGTACAGGCTGTCGTCCACGTCGCCCGTGTCCAGCGCTAGCACCGTCACCTGCCCGCCGTGCTCCTCCTTGAGCAGCAGCGCTTCCTCCAGGGCGTGCTCGTCGAACTCGTTCATCTTGAACTTCAGCCAGTCGCGGTCCAGCGCCTTCCCGCTGGCGTCGATCTCCAGGTCCTCGACCAGGTCGGGCACCTGCTTGATCGGAACGATGATGTTCATGCCATGCCAACCCTCCTTGCGCTCTGCGGGCGGGGTCGTAGCCGGTCTACGGTTGCAGGGCCTCGTCCAGCAGCTCGGCGATGTCGCGGACCACCAGCCGCCCCTCGTTGCCCGTCGACTTGACGGCGTCCTCGAAGCGGGACACCTCGTAGGGGCAGGCCACTGCCAACACGTCGGCGCCCGCCTCCACGGCCTCCCGCACCCTCCTCTCGGAGAGGCGCTCGCTCGTGTGCTCCTTGACGAAGCCGTCCATCCACATCCCGCCGCCGCCCCCGCCGCAGCAGAAGCTGTTGTACCGGTTGTGCGCCATCTCCACCAGCCGCAGGCCGGGGATCGCCTGCAGGACCTGCCGCGGGGCGTCGAACTCCCCGTTGTGGCGCCCGAGGTAGCAGGGATCGTGGAAGGTGACCGTGTAATTGAGCTCCTTCTTGAACTGCAGCTTGCCGACCAGGGGCGCCAAGAACGTCGTGTAGTGGAGCACCTCGAACTCCCCGCCGTACTTCGGATACTCCTTGCGGAAGGCGTTGAGGGCGTGGGGGTCGGTGACGACGATCTTGTTGAAGCGATACTTGTTCAACGTCTTGATGTTGTGCTCCGCCAGGGTCTCGAAGAGGCCCTTCTCGCCCGCCAGCCGCTGGCTGTCGCCCGAGCACTTCTCCTCGTGACCGAGGATGCCGAAGTCGACGCCCAGGGCGGTGAACACCCGCGCCAGGGCCCGCGAGGCGTCCTTGCCGCGGGGGTGATAAGACGGGTAGCACTCGACGAACCACAGGACGTCCACCGGCTGCTTGTGCTCGCTCATGATCCGCACCGGCACGCCCGCGTCCTTGGCCCACTCCGCACGCTTGCGCGGGGCCTCGCCCAGGGGGTTGCCGTAGCGGAAGGTATTCTCGAACGCCTTCTGCAGCTCGTCCGGCACCTGCCCGTCGAGCACGGCCTGCTCGCGCACCGCCGGCATGATCTCGATCATGTTCACCTGCTTGGGGCAGACCCGGAGGCAGTTGGCACAGGTCGTGCACAGCCACAGGTCCGGGCTGCTAAAGAGGTCGATCCCGAGCTGGGTCCGCCGGAAGACCTTGCGCGGGCTGAAGTCGGCCACCGTACCCACCGGGCAGACGCTCGTGCACTTGGCGCACTGATAGCAGTAGGCGAAGCTCTCCCCGCCCGCCAGTTCCCGGATGCGCTCCAGCACCGACAGGTCGTAGTCCTCGATGACCCGCGACTCGAACATGCGGGTCCAGTGACCGCCGACCTCGAGGCCGTCCACGATCGCCTCGGCAACCTCGATCGCCTTCGCTTTCTGGCTCACCGTATCCCACCCTCCCCTGCCGGGGACATCGTCGTTGCTGCGGCCGCAGCCGCCTGCTCCTCCCTCGCGCCGCCCGAGGCTGCCGCGTCCAGCCACTCCCTGGCGCCCAGAAGGCGCGCGGCCACCTCCAGCGGCCGCGGCAGGATGGCGGCGAACTCCTCCGTGGTGCGCACGCTCGCCACCAGGTACGAGTG
>JBBIPI010000178.1:0-3479 GCA_037442985.1 Clostridiales bacterium | reverse complement strand
TCTCCAACAGGACGAGGAACTCCTCCTCGGAGAGGACGGGAACGCCGAGTTCCCGGGCGCGCACCGCCTTCGAACCCGGGTTCTCCCCCACGACCACGTAGTCGGTCCTCCGGCTCACGCTGCCGGACGGTCGGCCGCCCCGGGCGGCGATGGCCGCCTCCGCCTCCTGCCTGGTCATGGAGCGCAGGGTGCCGGTGAGCACGATGGTCAGGCCGGCCAGCGGCTGCGCCGCGGGCCCGCCCCGGGCGGCCCGGGGCTCCTCCATCCGCACCCCGGCCGCGCGCAGCTTCTCCAACAGCCGCTCCGTCTGCTCCTGCCGGAAGAAGGCCCGGATGCTGGCCAGGGTCTTCTCCCCCACCTCGGGGACGGCCAGCAACTCCTCGTCGCTCGCCCGCCGCAGCGCGTCCAGGGAGGGGAAGCGCTCCGCCAGCAGCCGCGCCCCGCGCTCGCCCACGAAGCGGATGCCCAGGGCGTAGATGAGCCGGTGCAGCGGGCGGTCCTTGCTCGCCGCGATAGCTGCCAGGACGTTGTCCGCCGACTTCTCCCCCATCCGCTCGAGGGGCACCAGGTCCTCGCGCCGCAGGGCGTAGAGGTCGGCCGCGTCCCGCACCAGCCCCCTGGCCACCAGCTGCTCGATCAAGGCCGGGCCCAGCCCCTCGATGTCCATGGCGGTGCGGGAGGCGTAGTGGCGGATCTTCTCCCGCAACTGGGCGGGGCAGGCGACGCCCGTGCAGCGCGAGACCGCCTCCCCCGGCAACCGCACCACCTCGGCGCCGCACACCGGGCAACGGGCCGGCAGGGAGAACGGCCGCTCCCGCCCGGTGCGCGCCTCGCCCACCACCCGCACCACCTCCGGGATCACCTCCCCCGCCCGCTGGATCACGACCAGGTCGCCGATCCGCACGTCCTTGGCCCGGATGTAGTCCTCGTTGTGCAGGCTGGCGCGGGACACGGTGACCCCGCCCACCTCCACCGGCTCCAGCACCGCCACGGGCGTGAGGGCGCCGGTGCGGCCGACGGATACGATAATGTCGCGGATGCGCGTCTTCGCCTGCTGGGCCGGGAACTTATAGGCGACGGCCCAGCGGGGGCTGCGGGCGGTGGCGCCGAGGCGGCGCTGCTGGTCGAGGGAGTTCACCTTGATCACCATGCCGTCCACGTCGTACGGCAGCTCCCAGCGCCGCTCCGCCCAGGCGGCGCAGTGCCGGGCCACCTCCTCGATGCGGGAGAAGACCCAGCGGTGGGGGTTGACGCGGAAGCCCCACTCCAGCAAGAGCTCCAGGGCCTCGGCCTGCGTCCGGGGCGGCTCGCTCCCCTCCAGCGTGAGGATCTCGTAGACGAAGCAGTCCAGCCGCCGCCGGGCGGTCACGCGGGCGTCCAGCTGGCGGACGGACCCTGCGGCGGCGTTGCGCGGGTTGGCGAAGAGGGGTTCCCCCGCCGCCGCCCGCTCCTCGTTCAACCGCTCGAAGGCCCCCCGGGGCATGAACACCTCGCCCCGCACCGTCAGGCGGGGCGGCGCCGAGGGGCGCAGGCGGAGCGGGAGGCTGCGGATGGTGCGCAGGTTCTGGGTGACGTCCTCGCCCGTCTCGCCGTCCCCCCGGGTCGCCCCCCGCGTCAGGACCCGGTCCTCGTAGGTCAGGGCCACGGAGAGTCCGTCGTACTTCGGCTCCACCACCCACTCCACCGTCTCCCCGGGCAGGAGCCCCTCCACCCGCCGGGCGAAGTCGGCCAACTCCTCCTCGCTGAACACGTTGGCCAGGCTGAGCAGCGGCACCGGGTGCCGGACAGGGACGAAGGACTCGAGCGGCCGGCCGCCCACCCGCTGCGTGGGCGAGTCGGGCGTCACCAGGTGCGGGAAGGCGGCCTCCAGCCGCTGCAGCTCCCGCACCAGCTCGTCGTACTCGGCGTCGGTGATCACCGGGTCGTCGAGGACGTAATAGCGATAGTCGTGGTAGGCGATCTCCTCGCGCAGCCGGGCCATGCGCTCCCGCGCGGCCGCCTCATCCACCGGCACCAGCCCCCTTTCCCGGCCCCGGGGAAGCCGGAGCCACGATGCGCACCGACCTGAAGAAGGCATTCCCCTGGAGATCGACGAAGAGGCCCTCCACGGTGTCGCGCTGCAGCCAGAACTGGACATAGAAGTAAAGGGGAGCGAGGGCCGATTCCTCTAGGAGGAGCGCCTCCGCCCGGTGCAGGGCGTCCAGGCGCGGCCCCTGGGCGTCCGACGCCTGGGCCCGGGCTAAAAGCTCGTCGTAAACGGCACTGCGCCAGCGGCCGAAGTTCCGGGGGTCGTCGCCCCGGAAGAGCGACAGGAAGGCCGCCGGGTCGGCGTACTCCCCGATCCAGGCCACGCGGGCCAGGTGGAAGTCCCCAGCCTCCCGCCGCTCCCGGTAGCCCTGCCAGTCCTCGCCGACCAGCTGCACCTCCACGCCCAAGTGCTCGCGCCACATCTCCTGCAGCGCCAGCATGATCTCCCGCTGCTCGCCCTCGGTGTTGAACAGCACCGTCACCCGCGGGAAGCCCCGTCCCTCCGGGTAGCCGGCAGCGGCCAGGAGGGAGCGGGCCGCCGCCACGTCGGCGTCCCGCAGGTAGTCGCCGCCCTCGTCCCGGAAGTCCCGGCCGCTGGCGGGGTTGACGATCCCCGGCGGCACCAGGGCCAGGGCGGGGCGCGGCAGGCCTTGGAGCACGCCCTCCACCAGGGCGCGCCGGTCGATGGCCAGGCTGAAGGCGCGCCGCACCCGCGGGTCGTGGAAGGGAGGCCGCGTGGTGTTGAAGACCAGGTAGTAGGTGGCGAGAAGGGGGGCCTGCCGCGCCTGGCCCTGGGAGAGCAGGCGCGGCACCTCGGCCAGGGGGAGCTGGCGCGGCATGGCCGCGTCGATGTCGCCCGCCTCGTACGCGCTTAGGGCCTCCCCCGGATCGGAGATCATGGAGAAGACGACCCGCTGGAGGGCGACGGACCGCCTGTCCCAGTACAGCTCGTTCTTCACCAGGACCAGGCGGCCGCGGCCCCTCTCCTCCAGGCGGAAGGGACCGTTGCTGGCGAGGCGGCCCTCGCCCGCCCACCACCCCTCGGGGTCGGCCGACACCTTGTGCCGCGGGACGGGCAGGTAGGGGAAGGTGGAGGCCAGCTCGGGGAAGAAGGGGGCAGGGGCCGCCAGCTCCACCTCCAGCGTCCGGGAGTCCACCGCCCGGACCCCCACGGCCTCCCTCAACGCCTGCAGGCGCGCCGGGGCCAGCCGCCGGTCGGCCCCGTGGTACTCCGCCGCCCCCCGCAGGAAGAAGAGCAGGGAAGCGTAGGGAGACCCGGTGGCCGGGTCGAGCACCCGCTTCCAGGCGAACTCGAAGTCGGCAGCCGTGAGGGGCGTGCCGTCGGACCAGTACGCCTCCCTCAGGTGGAACACGTAGCGCCGGCCGTCCGGCGAGACCTCCCAGCGCTCGGCGATGCCCGGCTCGGTCCCGTTCGGCGCGCGCCGCGTCAG
>JBBIPI010000177.1:0-3509 GCA_037442985.1 Clostridiales bacterium | reverse complement strand
GGCTCCATGGCCGGCCGCCGCAGGATCGTGGAGGCGCGGTCGGCCGTTGTCGCCCTGCTGCGGGACGCCTACCGTAATCGCGACCGGGTCGGCGTCGTCGTTTTCCGCGGCGAGCGCGCCGAGGTGGTGCTCCCGCCCACCAACAGCGTGGAGCTGGCCCAGAGGCGGCTGGCCGAGGTCCCGACGGGCGGCAGGACGCCGCTGGCGGCCGGGCTGCTGGCGGCCGGCGGCCTCGCCCTCGCCCACCGCCGGGCGTGCCCGGCGGCACCGGTGCGGGTGGTGCTCCTCACCGACGGGCGCGCCAACGCCGGCCTGGGCGGGGACCCGTGGCAGGACGCCCTGCGCGCCGCCGAGGTGCTCCGGGGCACGGGCGCGGACCTCCTCTTCATCGACGTCGAGAAGGTGCACCCCGGGAGCGCGGGCCGCAACAGGCACCTGGCGGAGATCCTCGGCGCCGGGTACGTGCGCATCGAGGAGCTCCGGGCGGAGCGGCTGCTGGAGGTGGTCAGGGGTTGGAAACGCTGAGCGGGCACCAGCGGCCTGTCTATCCCTTCACCGCCATCGTGGGGCAGGAGGCGTTGAAGAAGGCGCTCCTGCTCAACGCGGTGGATCCCTCCCTCTCGGGGGTGCTGATCAGGGGGGAGAAGGGGACGGGAAAGTCCACGGCCGTGCGCGCCCTGGCCGCCCTGCTCCCCGAGATCGACGTCGTCGCCGACTGCCCGTTCTCCTGCGACCCTGATGACCCCTCGGCCCAGTGCGACGCCTGCCGGGAGAGGTCCGCGCGGGGGGAGGAACTGCCGCGCCGGCGCCGCCGCATGAAGCTGGTCGAACTGCCGGTCTCGGCCAGCGAGGACCGGGTGGTGGGGACGCTCAGCCTCGAGGAGGCCGTGAGGCACGGCGAGCGCCGGTTCCAGCCCGGGCTCCTGGCCGAGGCCAACCGGGGCATCCTCTACATCGACGAGGTGAACCTGCTGGACGACCACCTGGTGGACGTGCTCCTGGACGCGGCGGCGAGCGGCGTCAACCACGTGGAGCGGGAGGGGGTCTCCCACACCCACCCGGCCCGGTTCATCCTGGTGGGCACGATGAACCCCGAGGAGGGCGACCTGCGGCCGCAACTGCTCGACCGCTTCGGGCTGGTGGTGGACGTGGAGGGCATAGCCGACCCGGCCCAGCGCGCCGAGATCGTGCGGCGGCGCCTGGCCTTCGAGGACGACCCCGCGGGCTTCGCGGCCGCGTGGCGGGCGGAGGAGGAGCGGCTAGGCCGGGCCATCGCCGCCGCCCGCGCTCTCCTGCCGCGCGTGGAGGTGCCGGATGACCTGCTCCACCTCATCGCCACCGTCGCGTTAGCCATGGGTGTCGACGGGCACCGGGCGGACATCGTCATGTACAAGGCGGCGCGGGCCAACGCCGCCCTGGAAGGCCGCAGGCGGGCGACGGACGGCGACGTGCTGGAGGCGGCTGCCCTCGTCCTGCCGCACCGGATGCGGCGCCGCCCCTTCGAGGAGGCGTCCTACGACCGGTCCCGCGTGGAGGAGATCGTCGCCCGCTTCCGCGCGGGGGAGGCGCCGGCGCCGGGGGTTGCGGGGGCCGCCCCGGGGGTCTAAATTTTTTCACGGCGACGGGGTGAGGCGGGTGATCCTGGGCACGGGCGTGGACGTGGTGGAGGTGGCACGGCTGGCCGCCGCGGTGGCGCGCCGCGGCGACCGCTTCCTGGCCCGCGTCTTCACCCGCCGCGAACTGGCCGAGGCCCGGGCGGGGCCTGCCCGCTACCAGGGGCTGGCCGGCCGCTTCGCCGCCAAGGAGGCGGTGCTCAAGGCCCTGGGCACGGGGCTGCGCGCCTGCCGTTGGCATGACGTAGAGGTGCGCCGGGGCGCCGGAGGCAGGCCGGAGGTGGTCCTCGCCGGCCGCTTGGCGGAGCGGGCCAAGGCGGCCGGGGTGGAGCGCCTCCACCTGAGCATCTCCCACACCCGCGGCCACGCCGTCGCCGTGGCGGTGGTCGAGGGGCGGCCGGGCGGGCCGGGGGAAAGCTGATGGAACTGGTCACCGTTGATGAGATGCGCGCCCTTGACCGGCGGGCGACAGAGGAGTTCGGCCTGCCGGTCGAGCTTTTGATGGAGCAGGCCGGGTACCAGGTGGCCCGGGTCGTCGTCGACCTCCTGGCCGGCCGGCCCGCGCCGCCCGCGGCGAACGGCCTCAGCCGGTCGGCCGGCCCGGTGGCGGTGGTGGCTGGACCGGGGAACAACGGCGGCGACGGCCTGGTGGCCGCCCGCTACCTGCACCAGTGGGGCTTGCCGGTGCGGGTGTTCCTGGCGGCCGAGCCGGGCGCCCTGCGGGGGGCGCCCGCCGCCAACCTGGACCGGCTGGCGCGCCTGGGCATCCCGGTGCGACCCGTGCCGGAGCCGGCCGCCGCCAGGCGGCTGGGCGCCCTGCGGGCGGAGCTGGCGGGCGCGGCGCTGATCGTGGACGCCCTGCTGGGCACCGGGGCGCGGGCGCCCCTGTCGCCGCGCCTGGCGGCGGCCGTCCGGGCCGTGAACGAGGCGGGGCGGCCGGTGCTGGCCGTGGACCTGCCCTCCGGGCTGGACGCCGACACGGGCCGGCCGGCCGACCCGTGCGTGCGCGCCGACGTCACCGTCACCCTCTGCCGGCCGAAGCTGGGCATGTGGCTGGAGCCGGGCGCCGGGCTCTGCGGCGCCGTGGCCCTGGCCCCCATCCCCATCCCGGAGGAGGCGGTGGTGGCCGAGCGGGTGCGCGCCCGGCTCCTCACGGCCGAGGAGGTGGCGCGCTTCCTGCCGCCACGGCCGCGCGGGGGCCACAAGGGGACCTTCGGACACGTGCTGGTCGTCGCCGGCGCCACGGGCTACGCGGGGGCCGCCGCCCTGGCCTCCCTGGGCGCCCTGCGAGGGGGGGCCGGCCTGGTGACCCTGGCTTGCCCGCGGCGGGTGGCGGAGGCGCTCATGGGGCGCTTCCCCGAGGTCATGGTCCGACCCTGTCCGGGCGAGGACTTCTTCGTCGCGGAGGCGGCCGGGGAGGTGGCGGGGCTGGCGGCGGCGGCCGACGTCCTGGTCGTCGGCCCGGGCCTGGGCCGGCGACGGGAGACGGCGGCGTTCCTCGGGCAAGTGCTTTCACGCCTGGACAAGCCCCTGGTTCTGGACGCCGACGGCCTCAACCTCCTGGACCTGGAGTTCGTCGCCGGCTACGCCGGGCCGGCGGTGCTCACCCCTCACCCGGGCGAGATGGCCCGCCTCTTGGGGATCTCCGTGGAGGCGGTGCAGGGGGACCGCCCGGGGGCCGTGCGCGCGGCCTGCGCGCGGGCGGCCGGTACCGGCGTCGGCGTGGCGCGGGCGTGCGTCCTCAAAGGGGCGCGCACCCTGGTGGCCGATCCGGCCGGCCGGCTATGGGTCAACCCGACGGGCAGCGACGCCCTGGCCACGGCGGGCACGGGCGACGTCCTGGCCGGCCTGGTCGGCGCGCTGCTCGCCCAGGGGGCTGAGCCCGTGCCGGCGGCG
>JBBIPI010000176.1:0-3525 GCA_037442985.1 Clostridiales bacterium | reverse complement strand
GACGTTCACCAGGCGCATCCCGGGCTTGGCCCTCGCCAGGAGATCCCTCCCGATCATCCCCTCGGTCTGGGGAGTCCTCGCGACGTGGATCGTCACGAAGTCCGAACGCTCCATCAGCTCCTCCAGATCGACCAGCGTCACGGACAGCTGACGGGCACGCTCTTCGGAGACATAGGGGTCGTATGCGACGAGCTTCATGCCGAACGCCAACGCCCGCTGAGCCACCAGGCGACCGATCCGCCCCAGTCCGATGATTCCCAGGGTCTTCCCTGACAATTCCACACCCTTCCATCGTGAGCGCTCCCAACGACCGGCCACCAGCGCCGCGTGTGCCTGGGGAACGTTTCGCGCCTGCGCGAGCAGCAGCGCCATCGTGTGCTCGGCAGCCGACAAGGTGTTGGAGTGCGGCGCGTTCGCGACGATTATCCCCCTGCGAGTGGCAGTCTCGACATCGATGTTGTCCAGCCCTATGCCGGCGCGTCCGATGACGACGAGCCGACGTGCTCTCTCGATCACCTCCGAGGTGACCCGCGTCGCCGATCTGACTATCAAGGCCTCTGCTTCCTCGACGAGCTCGAGGAGCTCATCGGGAGAGGGCTCCAGGTGCACGTCTACCTCGTGCCCCGCCTGTCTGAGTAGTGAGAGCCCACTCTCTGCGATGGCCTCGGTCACCAGTACTCTCGCCACTGCACTCTCCTATCCGGTCCAGGGGACTTTCTCGCCCGTGTCCCTCATATGTACCCGGCCGCCACCTTGCACGACGATCCCCCGCCGAGCCCACTCGGCCGTCAGTCGGCCGTCAGCTGCGATCGGATCTCGCTCAGAGAGGGTTCTCCCGAGAAACCTCCCAGAAGCCAGACGGTGACCACGAACGCGCCGACACTCACCACCACGAGGGCCGCGAGGTAGTAGATGACGTACCGCCAGAACTGCCGTCGCGGAACTCCGAAGATCTCCCGATCCATGCTCTCGCCCCGTGGCTTTGGCGCACCGACCCCTTCTATCGAACGCCATACGTCGACGGGACGTGCTTCCACGATCTGTTGCAGTCCGAGGACGGCGGCAGCCCGAGCGGCGTCGTGCGCCATCACCGACACCGAATGTGATCCCTCTTCCGTACCTTCCTCCACGAAAGCCGGGATGCCGACGTCCAAGAGTCGACGTGCCTTCTCCTCCCCCTCCTCACGGGACTCGACTTGCACGACAACCACCCGGTCCCCGCCCTGCCACCACCAGGTGCGCAGGCCGTCCACCGGCAGGGCCACCGCCTCGGGAGGGACGGGCACGTAGCGCCGGATGAGGCGGGGCACCCACTCCCCGCACTGGACCGGCTCGCCCGGGGCCCGCTTGCGGTCGATGACCAGCACGCGGGCGCCCCGGCTGGCCGCGGCCCAGGCGGCCGACGACCCGGCCGGGCCGGCCCCGATCACCAGCACGTCCCAGCGGCCGCCGTTCATGCGTGGCTCCTTTCCGCCAGCGGCGCCGGTGGCGGAGCCACCCGGTCCAGCACCCGCTCCAACAGCGGGAGCTTGAGCGACGTCTCCTTGTCGAAGACGCCCTGGTGCGCCTCCAGCTCCTCGCCAAGGTCGTAGCAGGTCACGTTGTCGATGTCCACGAGGACCCCCGACAGCCCGATGCGCTCGAAGTCCGCCTGGTGTTTGGCGTAGAAGGGCTCGCAGCAGCAGCCCACGAAGGTCCGCACGCCCTCCGCCTTGAGGCGGGCCAGGGTGCTCTCCAGGTGCTCGTAGTTGGTAATGGTTATGGGCCTGAGGCCCCGCTCCCGCGCCAGGCGGTAGGCCTCGCCGACGGTGCAGCCGCCGCACTCGGCGCAGGCGTCCTCGTGCCGGTACTCGCACCAGTTGGGCTTGGCGCAGTAAGGCAGCAGGAGGGCGCCGGCCAGCTCCAGGTCGGGCAGCGAGCGGCAGACCGTGAACACCTCGTTCACCGCCGCGGGGGGGATGCCGCAGGCGGGGTAGTCCAGCTTCCTGACCGCCTGCAGCAACGCCTGGCGGAAGTCGTCCACCGTCACGCCCGGGATGGACCACTCCCGCTCGCCGAAGAACCGCTCCAGGACCCGGCCCAGCCCCTCCTCGTCCAGGGGCGCGTCCTTGAGCGCCGCCTCCAGGTCCATGACCAGCCGCTGCGGGTAGGCGAAGAAGTCCCCGGTGATGAAGGCCTGCTTGATGCGCCGGTAGGCGGTGTCCACCCGCACCACCAGCCGGATCAGCCCGCCCGGCGCCTTGTGCGCGGCCGTCAGGCACTGCTGGTCCTGGGGAGGCCGCCGGACGCGGTAGACCCACTCCGGGGCGCAGAAGCGCGGCAGGGCGGCGGCCAGGCCGGCCTCCTCGGCCGGCGTCAGCCCGCCGGCGACGAACTCGACGCCCAGGACCTCCGCGAAGCCGCGCGCCAGCGCCGCCTTGATCTCCTCCAGGGGCGGCACCGTCCCCAGCTCCTCGCGGAGGCAGGTCACCCGCTGCTTGAAGGAGACGATCTCCTTGTCCTTGAGCTTTTCCGCCGGCAACCGCAGGGCCCGCAGCATGGTGTCCACGTCGAAGTCGATGAGGAGCGTTCCCTGGAACAGGAAGGCCCCGCCCCGCTCGGTGCCGCCGGTGCCCGAGATCTTCCGACCGCGGACCTCGATGTCGTTGTACGGGCGGAAGGCCGCCTCCACGCCTAGGGCCCGCAGGCCGCGCACCGCCCCCTCGGCCAGCAGCCGGTAGAGTTCCTCCGGGCGCGCGCGGAACTGGGGGGAATCCCGGCCGGCGATGACCTCCCACCCGAGGCTCAGGGTGTCGAAGTATATCGCGCCGCCCCCGGTGATGCGCCGGTTCACGTCGATCCCCCGGGCCGCGCAGAACTCCTCCCGCACCTCCTGCTCCACCGCCTGGTGATAGCCGACCAGCACGGCTGCCGGAGAGAACTGGAGGAAGCGGAGGGTATCGGGAGAGCGACCGGCCGCGCGCGCCTCCAGGAGCACCTCGTCCAGGGCCATGTTCTCGGCCGCCGGACGGGCGCCCGTGTCCAGGAGCCGCCAGGTCATGCCTGGCTCCCCTCCTCCCCAGCCAGTTCCTCCAGGTGCCGCAGGTAGTCCTCCGCCGTGAGCAGCGGCGCCTCGGCCCCGTCGACCGCCATCCTGACCAGCCAGCCGTCTCCGTAGCAATCGGCGTTGACCAGCCCGGGCCGCGTGTGGAGCGCCTCGTTCACGGCCACCACCCTGCCGCCGACGGGGGCCGGGAAGTGGCCCACCCATTTGGCCGCCTCCAGCGAGAAGAGCGGATCCCCCGCCGCGAACCTGCTGCCGGGAGGCGGCAACTGCACGAACAGGATGGACCCCGCGGTGTCCTGCAGGTAGTCGGTGACGCCCACCACCACCTGCGTCCCCTCGCGCTTCACCCACAGGTGCTCGGGGTGATACGACCTGTCAGCAGGGCACTGCCACTTGAGCGCCGTCTCTTTCAAGAGGAACCCCCTCCCTCTCACGTACGCCGTCGCCGCCCCGGGCGGGGACGGCGGCCGCCCCGCCCC
>JBBIPI010000175.1:0-3540 GCA_037442985.1 Clostridiales bacterium | reverse complement strand
CGATATCCACCGACACCACGTCGGTGACCGCCGCCGCCGCGGCGCGCACCGCCTCCCGCGGCGCGGTGGTGAGCAGGAACACGGTGAGCTCGTGCTCCACCTTCTCCATCTCGATCTCTTCCAGGCTGGGGATCGCGCGCAGGACTCGGCCCAAGTCGCTGAGCGCCAGGTAGACCTGGTAGGCGCGCACGGCCGGCATCACGCTGTCGGCGGCCAGGGTGACGGCCACCTTCAGCAGGGCGGCTCCGGCCGCGACGGCCGCCCGGGCCTCCTCCAGGGCTTCCTCGTCCAGCTCCCGGGCGGCCCCGGCAGGGAGCGCCGGCCCCTCGCCCGTACCCCCGGCGGCGGCGTCCCGTAGCACGGCCAGCAACTCCGCCAGGTCGAAGGCCGCCTCGCCTCCGGACACGAGCGCCTGCCTCAGGGCGCGCAAGCCGTCCAGGCTCCGGAAGAGCACGTCCACCAGACCGCGGCTCGGCTCCAGGTCCCCCTTGCGCACCCGATCCAGCACGTTCTCCATGGCGTGGGTCAGGGCCGCCATCTGCTGGTGGCCGACGGCGGCCGAAGAGCCCTTCACCGTGTGGGCGGCCCGGAACAGGGCATTGACCAGCTCCGCGTCCCGCCCGCCCTTCTCCAGGGCCAGGAAACCTTCCTCCAGGACCTGGATCTGCTCGTCCAGTTCCTCGAGGAAGACCTGCAGTTCCTCGTCGCTGACGTTCACCAGGGTCGCCATCGGCCCCTCACCTCTCCCGCAGGTCCAACAGCCTGGTCAGATCGAGGACCACCACCAGGCGGTCGTCCTCTAAGCGCGCGATGGCGGCGACGAACTGGTCGCTCACCCCGCCCGCACCGTGGATGCCTTCCGTCTGGAGGTTCTCGAGGGGCCGTACGGCTGCCACCTCGTCCACCAGCAGGCCCACCACCTCGTCGTGCCACTCCACCACGACGATGCAGCGGGAGTCCCTCTCCGTGACCCCCAGCCGGCGCCCCAGGTGGACGACCGGAACCACGTTGCCCCTCAGGTTGACGATCCCCTCGATGCTCGGATGGGTACGCGGCACCGGCGTCACCGCCGGGGCGTCTACCACCTCGCGCACCGAGCCGACCGGAACGGCATACGTCTCGCCCGCCAGGCTGAAGATGACGAAACGGTCCGTCGCCGCCACCGCCAGGCTCACCGCGGTCCCCCCTCAGGCCGAGGCCGCCAGCTCGGCGATCTCCGCCGCCTCGGCCGCGCTCAGCACCCGCGACAGGTCCAGGAGGACGATCAGCCGCCCCTCGAGGTCGGCCACGCCCGCGACGAAGGCGCGCGCCGGCCCCTGGACCAGCGGCGGGGGCGGCGTCCAGGCCGAGGAGGGCAGGCTCAGCACCTCGGTCACCCGGTCCACCATCATCCCCACCACCTGGCCGGCGACCTCGACGATCACCACCACCGGCGCGGCCTCCGCCGGGCGGGGGGGCATCCGGAAGCGGCGGCGCAGGTCCACCACCGGCACCACCTGGCCGCGCAGGTCCATCACGCCCAAGAGGTAGTCGGGGCTCTCCGGCAAGGGGGCCACCCGCTCCGGGGCGCGGATCTCGCGCACGGCGGCGATGTCGCTGGCGAACTCCTGGTCCGCCAAGGTGAAGGCCAGGTATTTGTGCTCCTGTTCCCCTGTCATCCCTCTTCCCCCGTCCGCCCCGACGGGCTACAGTTTTATGTTCGGACCCCTTCCGGGTCGACTTTAGCGCCGACCGGCTCCAGGAGCAGGCGGTCGCCGGGCGCGAGGCGGGCACGCGCGGCGGTCTCAGGGCTCAGTTCGAGGACCTGGCGGGCGCGGGGGACGACCCGGAAACGCCAGGGAGGCAGGGACTCCGCCGCCAGCACGCGCCCTTCCCCGTCCAGGAACACGGCGTAGATGGGCTGGCGCAGGAAGCAGGTGTGAACGGCGTTGCAGGGGGTGAGCAGCAACCCCTCCCCCTCCGACAGGCGGCGTCCGAGCAGGCCGCGGAGGCGAGCCCAGAAGGTGTCGGCCAGCCTCACCCGGGCGGCAACCAGGGTCGCCCGCTCCGCCACGACGGCCCGCCAGCAGCCGCCCCTCACGGCCCCTCACCCCTTTCCTCTGTTATTAGATACGCACTCGCCCGCCGCCTCCCTGCCCCGGCGTCGGCCGGCCCTCAGCTCGGCGTTTGCCGTCGAAGCGGGGAGGAAACGGCGCCACGAGCGTCGAAATCTGGCATCGCCTGCGGCATCCGGCGACGAGGAGGCGAGGGAGTGATCACGCTCTCGCAAGTGCGGGCGATCAAGGCGCTCCCCGACCGCGTGGAGATCCACACCTCCGGCGCGGGCATGTTCGTGATCCGGCTCGGACTGGACCGCGTCAGCCTCCTGGGCCGTCGCCTGCTCCGCCCCCAGGGCAGGCGCCCGGTCGCCACCTTCCTCTACTTCCCCGAGGAGCCCGGCGCCACCGTCCTGGTGGAGGAACGGGAAGGTCGCTGCACCGTGCTGGTGCAGGAGCACAGGCAGAAGCAGGCCCCGCCGGCCGGCGCCCTCGCCTGAGGCGCGGTCCGGACGGCGCGCCCCAGCCGGACGCCGCCGGACGGGTCGCTTGGCCGGCGACGGACTGCGCGGTGGAAGGCAGCTCAGCCCGCGCCTGCCCCGGCGTCACCCGGCGGACGCACCGCGAAGCCGGCCGCTTCCAGGGCCGTCCTCACCGCCCGCGCCACCTCGGCGGCGTGGGGGTTATCGCCGTGGACGCACAGCGTGTCCACCGTGCCGGAACGGGCCAGGCGGCAGGCCTGGTCCGCCGCCCGTTCGGGGGACGCGATGACCGCCCCGGGCTGATGACGGGGCAGCAGGCTGCCGTCCGGCGCGTACGCCCGGTCGGCGAATCCCTCCCGCACCGCCCGCAGGCCGGCCCGCTCCGCGGCCGCCGCCAGGGCCGACCCGGGCGGGGCCACCACGAGCAGGGAGGGGTCCACGGCCCGCACCGCGCCGACCACCGCCTCCGCGACGTCCTCGTCCCGCGACGCCAGGTGGTACAGGGCCCCGTGCGGCTTCACGTGCCGCAGCCTCACGCCCGCCGCCCGGCAGATGCCCCAGAGCGCCCCCACCTGGTACGCCACCAGGTCGGCGACCTCCCGGGGTGCCAGCGCCAGCGCCCGCCGTCCGAACCCCTCCCGGTCGGGGAAACCCGGGTGGGCGCCCACCGCCGCGCCCGCGGCCGCCGCCAGCTCCACGGTGCGCCGCGCCGTGACCGGGTCGCCGGCGTGCAGGCCGCAGGCGACGTTCACCGAGGTCACCCAGGCCACGAGCTCGGCCTCCGGCCCGCAACCCTCCCCCGCGTCGCAGTTCAGGTCGATGGCGCGCACCGCCTCAGGCACCACCCAGACCGGCCGCCTGGCGTCCCGCCCGCCGGCCATCCAGGGCGCCGACCACGGCCCGGACGACCTCCAGGTCGCCCATGGGGAAGATGTGGATCCCGGCCACGGCCCCGGCCAGCCGGGCGGCGAGCTCGGCGGTCAGCCGCAGGCCCTCGGCCGGCCCCCGACCTCGAGCCTCCT
>JBBIPI010000174.1:0-3582 GCA_037442985.1 Clostridiales bacterium | reverse complement strand
CCGTCATTCCCCCCCTGACCAGCAAACCCTTGCGGCTCAAGGCATTCTACGCCCTCCGTGTGCCTTGCTACTGTCGAAGTCCGGCCTACGTCACGGCGGTAGTCTTCGTCGGCGGGCTGGTGTACGCCCTCCGGCACATGGCGCGGACGGGTGCGACGGGCATCAAGTTCATCATCTACCCGGCCGCCGGCAGCAGGTCCCGGCTGGCGGCCGACGTCGCCAGGGAGGTGCTGCTCTTCCCCACCATCTTCGCCACCAACAAGCGCTTCTGGGCCCTCGCCTGGCTCTTCCACCTCACCCTGCTGGTGCTCTTCCTGGGCCACTTCCGCGTGCTCACGGAACTGCGCTGGTTATGGGGGCGCCCTGGGGGTCGGCGCCGAGCAGGCGGACCTGCTGGGGCAGGTGGTCGGTTCCGTCTTCGAGGTGACCCTGCTGGTCACCGTCGTCCTCCTGCTGCTCCGGGCGGAGGACTACCTCCTCCTCATCCTGATCCTCGGATTGGCGCTCACGGGCGATGCGATGCGGTTCGGCATGAGCATCGACCTGGAGGAATTCCGGCAGTACTTCCGCGGACTGGCCACCTTCCACCCGGTGCCGCCCGCCAACCCTATGTTCACGGCCCACTTCCTCCTGGCCCAGCTCCTGCTGATGTACTTCCCCTTCAGCAAGCTGATGCACGTGTTCAACGTGTTCTGGACTCTCAAGTTCAAGAGGAGTTGAACGCGCATGAGCCGGACGCAACCCGATTTGCTCGGGAAGATCAAGGTGACCAGGCAGCTGGCCTCCTGGCTGGACACGTGCGTGCGCTGCGGCGCCTGCGCCGAGGCCTGCCACATCTTCCGGGCCATGCCCGAGGCCCGGCACATCCCCTCTTACAAGGCCGAACGCTTCCGCCGCGTGTACCGGCGGTATCACACCTGGATCGGACGCAAGCTGCCCTGGCTGGTGGGGGCGCGCGACCTGACCGAGGAGTTCCTGGAGGAGTTCCGCGACCTGGTCTATCAGTGCTCCATGTGCCGCCGTTGCGCCATGTACTGCCCCTTCGGCGTCGACAACGCTGTGCTCATCCGCGCCTTGCGCACCATGCTGGTGGCGGCGGGCAAGGCGCCCGCCAGCCTGCAGGAGGTCACCGCCACCAACCTGCGGACCGGCAACAACCTGGGTCTCACCCGGGAGAAGTTCTTCGAGCGCGTGGAGTTCATCAACGAGCTGCTCAGGGAGGAGACGGGCAACCCCGGAGCGTCCCTGCCCGTCGACCGTCGGGGGGCGCAGGTGCTCTTCATGCCCACCCCCCTGCAACTGATGAAGTACGTCGGCGTCATCGTGGCCACGGCCAAGGTCTTCCGCGCGGCCGGGGTCGACTGGACCCTGAGCAGCAACCACTTCGACGCCTCCAACTTCGGCCTCTTCATCGGGGACGACGGGGCAGCGCGCACCATGGCCGGCCGGGTGATGGGCGAGGCAGAGCGGCTGGGAGCGAAGACGCTGGTGATCACCGAGTGCGGCCACGCGTACCGGGTCGCCAAGCTCTTTGCCTCGGGCTGGCTGCAGCGGAAGTTCCCCTTCCAGGTGAAGAGCATCCTGGAGGTGGCGGCCGACCTGGTGCGGTCCGGCCGCCTGAGGCTCCGTCCTGAGGCCAACCGGGAGCCCGTCACCTACCACGACCCCTGCCAGTTGGCCCGCAACGGCGGTGTGCTCGAGGAGCCGCGTCTCCTCCTGGGCGCCGCCTGCGCCGACTTCCGCGAGATGACGCCCAACCGGTCCGCGAACTGGTGCTGCGGAGGCGGCGGGGGCCTGGCCGCCGTGGTCGAGCCCGAACTGGTGAACGTCAGGGTCAAGTCGGGCCGGCTCAAGGCGGACCAGGTGCGGGCCACCGGGGCCACGCTCTTGGCCACGGCCTGCGACAACTGCAAGCTGACCCTCCAGGGCCTGAGCGAGCACTACGGCCTGGGCGTCCAGGTGGTGGGCGTCATGGAGCTGGTCGCCCGCGCCATGGCGTGAGCCGGGCCCCGCTCAGCGCACGCGCAGGGTGCCGCGCATGTTCAGGCAGCTCTGGGTGGCGGGCGCGGTGCACCTCAGGGTGAGGTCCCCCGCTCGCCGCGGCGTGAAGCTCAGGGTGGTGTCCCTGCCCTTGGGTATGAACGCCTTGAGGCCGAGCTCGGGGATGGCGACGCCGTAGGCCCCGTCGCCGCTCTTGAGCCGCAAGACGACGGGCTGCCCCGCCCGGAGGTCGACGGTGGAGGGGATGAACTGGTAGCGCTCGGCCACGATGGTGACCCGCTGCTCCAGGGCGGCCGGCGGCTTGCGGCGCAGGCCGGCGCACCCGCCGGCCATAGTGAGGGTTGCTGCCAGCAAGGCAGCCAGGAGCGACCGTGCCATCTTCCTCCTGCCCCCGCCCGTCGGGGGCAGGACCTATTATGCCCCGCTCAGCGGGCGGCGCGCAGCTGCTCCTCGCCCGGCGCGGCCAGGCGGCGGCCCTGGACCAGGTCGTAGGCGTAGCCGGCCGGCAGGACGTGGAGCATCAGCCGCGGCGGCGAGCCGTTCCCCTCGCAGGGCAGCGCCACGATGGCCGCGCCGCTGCCGACCACGTAGGCCTGGCGACCCCTCTCCACGATGAGGGCGGTCCCGTCGTCGACCCCCACGGCGGCGACGGGGGAGCGGCCTTTCCTCGAGGCTGCCAGGGCGTAGAAGGCGCTGCCCGCCTGGCCGAACTGGACCCGTTCCCGGTCCAGGAGGGCCAGGGGCAGGAGGTTCAGGCCCTCCTCCCAGGTGACGCCCTCCTCGTCCCGGCTCACGGCCACCGCGGCGCCCAGCACCGCGGCGCCGGCCCCGATCCCGGCCACCACCCCTCCCCGCCGGTAGACCTGTAAGAGCGCCCGCTGCACCGGCGGGGTGCGGAGGATCCTCAGCAGCAGCGTCTCGCGTCCCCCGCCGAGGAAGACCAGGTCAGCCGCCGCCAGGGACCGGACCAGTTCCTCGCTGGCGGCCCGCTCGCGGGTGACCAGGTCGAGGATCTCCACGTTGGTCACGCCGAAGCGGCGGAAGCTGCGCGCGTAGCGCTCGCCGCTGCGCGTGCAGTCGAGGCTGACGCTGGGGACTACGGCGACGCGCGCCCCCCGGCCGCCCGCCTGCCGGATCGTCTCCAGGACGATCTCGTCCGTGAGGCTGGTGCCGCCGATGATGACGGCGGTGCCCGGTCCGCCGTCCCCACCCTCCGACGCCTCCTCCCCCGGGCCCTCTTCCGCTTCGGCGGCGGACCGGCGGCGCCTCTCAGGGAAGAGGATGGCCTGGAGCAGCAACCGCGGCAGGTCGCCGACCGCCTCGCCCAGCTGCCACCACGGGGTCACGGGATCACGTCCTCGCGCCGGGGGCTAGATGTCGATCTGAGCCCGCTGCAAGCGCCCGCTGTAGTCTACGTATATCGTCTTCCACTCCGTGTATACCTCCAGGGCCGCGCGCCCTGCCTCCCGGTGGCCGTTGCCGGTGCCCCGGGTGCCGCCGAACGGGAGCTGGATCTCCGCCCCGATCGTCCCCGCGTTCACGTACACCAACCCGGTGGTGATGTCGCGCATGGCCCGGAAG
>JBBIPI010000173.1:0-3592 GCA_037442985.1 Clostridiales bacterium | reverse complement strand
GGCGTTTTTCCGCCCTCCCCGCGCAAGAAGCCTTGTGGCCCAGGACTTATGGCCCTGACTAAGTGCCCAACCGCCCGGTCTGCTGTCGAACTCAGGGCTGTGGAGGGGGGTCAAACCGGCTCTCTGGCCGCCGCGGCGCCGCCAGCGGGGGATGGCGCTGGCAGTAATTGGCGCTTTTCAAGTTAGACCCCCATGCCGCCGGGGCGGCACCATCAGGGGATGAAAACGGGGTGATCCAACCCCGAAGAATGTCAGACGGTGGCAGTTTTCAGGTTAGCGCCGTTCCCCGACGGTTCCGGCCACGCCCTCTAGCGCGCCAACGGCCGCTCCTCCCCGCCCCCCTTGCCGGCACCAGGCGGTAGCCGACGCCGCCCACCGTCTCCACAGCCGGTCCGCTGGGACCGAGGCGGGCCAGCCACGGCACCGACGCTCCTGTATAATGGGCCGGGCCGGGAGAGAGGACGGCGATGGCAGGGGAGGCAAGGGCCACATCATCCAGCGGGCCGGCCGTGGTCCTCTTCGTCTGCGTCCACAACGCGGGGCGGAGCCGGATGGCCGAGGCCTTCTTCAACCACTACGCCCGTGAGCGGGGGCTGGCCGGTCGCTTTCGCGCCGAGTCGGCGGGCACCCTCCCGGCCGACCGGGTGAATCCCCACGTGGTGGCGGCCATGCGCGAGGTGGGCCTCGACCTGGCGGGGCATCGGCCGCGGCTCCTCACCGCCACCGACGCCGAGCGCGCCTTCCTCGTCGTCACCATGGGTTGCGGGGTCGCCGAGGCGTGCCCCGGCGGCTTCCTCCGCGTGGACGAGGACTGGGGTCTCCCCGACCCCCACGGCCAATCCTTGGCGGAGGTGCGGCGCATCCGCGACCAGGTGCGCGACCGCGTCCTCGCTCTCCTGGACCGCCTTGCAGCCGGTGCTGATCTCGAGCGTCCCAAGGGAAACCGAGGCACCTCGTCCCTCCGGCCGCCGTGAGACCGGCCGGCGGAGGGAGGACCAGCGTTCGAGACGGGCCCCGCGGTATGCTCCCCATCCCCACCCACCTAACCTGTGGCGAAATCCTTGCGTTTCGCCGCCAACCGATAACGGCGGCTCACCGATTCCAGGAAAGCCACCAAGTGCTGGCGGCCACCCAGGTCCCGCAGCGGGAGGAGCGGCGCGATCTTGCGCCGCATAGAGTGCAGGGTCAGGTCGCCAGGATGCACGACCACCATCCGGATCCCCCTGCCGGCGCATAGGCCCAGTTTCATCAAGTCCCGGGCGCGCTGTCTGAGGGCCTCGTCGTCGGTGAACCGCTCCGTGGCGCCGTAATGCTGGGGTCCGTTGAATTCGAAGGCCACACCGGGCGGATAGAACCGGTCCAACTGCATCCTCTCTCCCGTCAGGGGATTCACCAGAAAGCCCGGCGCGGCGTCGTCCTGGAAATCGTCCGCTGCAACCAGCAGCGAAAGATACTCCCGCATGATGGCCTCCCCGAGGAAGGGGGCGCGCTCCAAGCGCCGACCGACTCTCTCCACCTCCGCCAACGCCCTCTCGTAAAAGGGGTCCCGGAGGGAGAATCGCACCGGCGCGCGCCTGTGCTCCTGAGCCACATCCAGCCAACCCGCCCCTGCTAAGTCGGCGACGGCTCGTCTCACGGTTTTCCTGTTATCGCCCGTCATGTCAATGAGGTTTCCATACCTGAACTCGCCGGAAGGGTACCGGAAGGCAGGCAACAACTGGAGGTAACCATAGAGGATACGCCCCCGCACCCCCACCCGTCGGTCTGCCAACAGGTCACCCGGAATGGGGACGCTATCCCCTCCGGCTGCCGCGGCCCTGCCCCCCCTGCCACGACCGCCGGATCCGCCCGCAAGCCAGCCGCTCTCCCTGAGCGCAGCCATGCATCCCAGAACGGTTTTCCGCGACAACCCCGCTCGCCGTTCCAGCCGCGTCACCCGAGCCGCCTCCTTGTCCTCCGCGCAGCGCAAGAGACCCCAAACCACCTTGGCCGCCGCCGACAGGACGGGGTCCCGAAGGAGGGTTACCGGCACCTGAATCCTCGAGCGGGCGAGCACAACCTCCCACGGACTCATTGCGCCTATATTATGCCATATCCGGTATCTCTTGGGCTAGCCCTTCTCTTCGGATATTTTCTCCACCAGGCTCCAGCACCCAGGTGGTGGAATTTTTACGCGAAAGGTGCCCGGAAGGGCACCACCCGGTCACATGGGGCACCCTCGCCACCCAAAACCAGCCCCAAAGGAGGGCTTGGACCGCGACTCAGGCGCGGTCTGGCGGCGCCCACGGGGATGCGCACCACTCGCCACCCCGCTTCGCGCAAAAATTCCACCGACGACGTGGGCTCCGGGTGTGGAATTATTACCCGAAGGAGGCAAAGCCCCGCCCTCGTCTTCTTTCATTGCTTACTTTTATCCCCGCGCAGGTGCCCGACCTGCGCGGACAAGGAGCAGGGGCGGTAGCGCCTGCGCGGGCAGGACCGGCCGCGGAACACAGAATTTACAACGTGGTCATCCTTCGTTCACCGTTTTGTTGTCGTTTCCGGTTTACCCTTACCGAGGAGATCTGCAAGAGAGACAAAAGGCTTCGGCGCCGAACCCCCTGTCCCTGAGCATGGGGCGGCGGTCACGCGCGGCACCAACCGACGCGGCGAAGAGGGAACACGCCGGCGGCGAGGAGGGTTCGCCTTGACGCAGGGATCAATGGCTTTGGTCAAACTCGCCATCGGCCTCCTGACGGTGGGCGCCGTGACAGGCATAGCCGGCCGCCTCTCCACCGAGGCGCCCGGTGACGCCGGGAGAGCGTCCGGACTCGATCCGTCGGTGCGAGCGACCGTGACACCGGGTCAACAAGAAACATCGGAGGGAGAGGGTGAAGACCCCTATGGGTACCGATCCGCACCCTGGCGCGACCAATACCGCCTTGACCCGGCGTGGAGGGGGAACAACGGGCTGCCGCGCTGGCGGGCACGGACGCGCGCTTCCTGATGAGGCGATGGCACGGGGAACCGCGGCGTTCACCGGCGAGACCTTCACCGCCATGAACACGCGGGTCACCGTCTTGGGCGCCCGCGGCCTGCGACCGTTGTTTCGCGCCGTCGAGGCCACCCTGAGCCGCTTCGATCCCGCAAGCCCTCTTTCCCGGCTCAACGCCGCCGCCGGCGGATGGGTCGTAGTACCGCCCCTCCTCTACCACGCCATCCGCCACGCCCTCCATGCCGCGCTCCTCACCGACGGAGCCTTCGACCCGACGGTGCTCCACGCCGTGGAAGCCACCGGTTATCGGCGCAGCTTCGAGCTGGGGCCGCTACCCGACCACCCGCCCGTGCCCGCCGGCCGCTGGCGGGAGGTGAGACTCCGGGCCGCGGACGGGGCTGTCCGCCTTCCGCCCGGCGTCGGGCTGGACCTGGGCGGGGTGGGCAAGGGATTGGCCGTGGACGGGGCCCTGCACAGGCTCCCAGACACCGCCCCCGTGGTGGTGGACGCGGGGGGCGACGTGGGAGTCCGAGCGACGCCGTGGGGTCCGCCGGTCATGGTAGAGGTCGCCCACCCTCTGCAACCCCGCCGCCTCCTGGCGCGCCTGCCCCTATCGAG
>JBBIPI010000172.1:0-3596 GCA_037442985.1 Clostridiales bacterium | reverse complement strand
TGCACCACTTCTTTGCCCTCGAGGAGCGGGCGGACGAGCCGGATGTAGGTCGCGTACCCGACCACCACCTCGCTCTCGGCCAGGGCGGCCCGCGCCCGCGCCGTCAGGTGTTCGGGATGCCCCGGTCCGAAACCGACCAGGCAGATGCTGCCCGCCATCCTTCCGCCTCCTTTCGCGGCGCGCCCTCCGGGCGCCCGCTGCGCCGGGCCACGGCCACCGTAACCTTCCCCCGCCGCTGCTTCGGCACGATCAGCGGCCCGCCCTCGGCCGCCAGGAGGGCGGCAGGCTCGCACACGCCCCGCGTGCCCACGTGCCGGAGCGCCGCCTGGGAGGACGGGCGCCCGGCGTCCCTGGCTGCCGCGTCCAGGTCCGCCGCGGCGTAGAACCGGAGGGGGCACCCCAGGCGCCGCGCGGCCTCCACCAGGCCGGCCTCGCCGCGCTTGGCCTCCACCGAGGCCAGGCGCTCGAGGGAGAGAGGGCTCAGGCCGTGCAGCCGCAGCACCTCCCGGACGGCGTCCACGATCTCCTCGGCCGGCGTCCCGCGGCGGCAGCCCACCCCGACCACCAGGGAGCGCGGCCGGTAGACGACACAGCGGCCGGCCAGGGGTGCCAGCTCGTCCTCCACCAGCCGGTCGGTGATCACCAGGGCCGCCGCCGGGCGCGCCGCCACCAGCGCGGCCAGGGTGTCGTACACGGTGATGTGGGCCGGCAGCGGCCGCCCCGCGGGCCACCAGCCGGTCTCCCCGGCGTCCTGGAAGATCCCGACCGGGTCCCCGTTGACCACCGCCGCGCTGGCGCGCGTCACCGCCTCCTCGCCCTCCAGGCGCCAACCCCACTGTCGGCCGAGCAGGTCCACGGCCAGCGTCCCCTGGACGTCGGAAGCCGTCGTGATGACCGGCTGGGCGCCCAGGATCTCCGCCACGCGGCGGGCGAGGTCATTGGCGCCGCCCAGGTGTCCCGAGAGGGCGGCGATGGCGAACCGCCCCGCGTCGTCGACCACCACCACGGCCGGGTCGGTCCGCTTGTCCCGCACCAGCGGCGCCAGGAGGCGCACGGCCGCCCCCAGGGAGAAGAGGAGGACCAGGCCGCGGCAGGCGGGAAACAGCCGCGCCAGGAGGGCCGCTGCCGGCTCCCCGAACGGGACTGCGCCCGCCCCCGCTTCCGGCGCAAACCGCTCCGCCACGTAGAGCCGGCTCCCTTCCAGACCGGCGAGCAGCCGCGCCCCCAACCGCGCCCCCTGCCGGGTGAGGGCGACGATGGCCAGCGGCCGCCCGGCCTCGCCCCTGCTCACCTGTCTCCCTCCCCGCCGGCCAGTCGCGCCGGGCGATACCCGTGGCCGAACCCCGGGTCGTACAGGCGCGAGCGCGCCGCTTCCGGGAAGGCCAGGGCGCGGCCCACCAGGACCACCGCCTGTCGCCGGATGCCCGCGCGGGCGGCCTGCTCGGGCAGCGCGCCCAACGGGCAGCGCACCACGGTCTCCTCCGGCCAGGAGGCGCGGTAGACCAGGGCGGCGGGGGTCTCGGGCGGATAGCCGCCCTCGATGAGCTCCGCCACGGCCGCCGGGAGCAGGTGCGCGCTCAGGTAGAGGCAGAGGGTGGCCTGGTGGGCGGCCAGCCCGCGGAGGGACTCCCCCTCCGGCACAGGGGTGCGCCCGGGCGCGCGGCTCAGGATCACCGTCTGGGTGACGCCGGGGACGGTCAGCTCCACGCCCAGGGCGGCGGCTGCCGCCGTCGCCGCGGTCACCCCGGGGACCACCTGGAAGGGGATGCCCTCCGCCCGCAAGGCGGCGATCTGCTCCTGCAGGGCGCCGTAGAGGCTCGGGTCGCCGCTGTGGAGCCGGGCCACCGCGCGGCCGGCCGTCACGGCCTCCTTCATCAGGGTCACCTGCTCCTCCAGCGTCAGCCCGCTCGAGCCGTGGATGCGCGCCCCGGGCCGGGCCCAGCGCAGGAGGTCCGGGTGGAGCAGCGAGTCGGTGTACAGGATGACGTCGGCGGCCGCCAGGATCGCCCGACCCCGCACGGTGATCAGGTCCGGCGCCCCCGGTCCCGCCCCGATGAAGTAAACCCCCGCCGGCAGGCGGTCCGGCCCGCCCCGGCGCGTCCGCAGCAGGAACAGGGAGAGGTAGTCCGGGTCCTGCGCCGCGATGGCTTCTCCGCCCTCGACCACCGCCTCCTGGGGCGTGGTGGCGCGGCGCACGTACACCAGGCGGCCGGGCCGCCCCGCTCCCTGCCAGGCCTCGAGGACGTCCCGCGTCCGCCTGCCCGCCTTCATGAACACCAGGGTGTCGAAGGCCGTCGCCAGGTGGGCCAACGCCCCGGCGCCCGCGGGCACGTCCGGCAGGATGGCGACCCGCTCCTCGCCGGCGGCCAGGGGGACCCCGGCGCGGCAGGCGGCCGCCGTGACGGAGGAGACGCCGGGGACGACCTCCACGGGCAAGTCCGGGTGCCGGGCGCGCAGCCGCTCCCAGATGTAGATGAAGGTGCTGTAGAGGAACGGGTCGCCCTCGGTGACGAAGGCGCAGTCCAGCCCTGCGCGCAGGCGCCGCGCCAGCTCCTCCGCGTGCCGCTCCCAGACCGCCTCGAGCCGCTCCCGCTCGCGGGCCATGGGGAAGACCAGCTCCAGGACCTCCTGCCGGCCGCGATCCAGCAAAGGCGCCACGATCTCGTGGGCGTAGCCGCGCTCCCCGGGCCGCGCCCTGGGCACGGCCACGACGTCCACCTCCCTCAGCACCCGCTCCGCCTTGCGGGTGAGGAGCTCCGGGTCACCCGGCCCCACGCCGACGCCGTAGAGCCGCCCGACGCGGGCCTCACGCCTCATGGGACATCCCTTCCCCCGGCCGCCAGGCCGCGAGCACGAAGACCGGCTCCAGGGCCGAGAGCCGCGTCAGCCGCCGGGCCCCGGCGGCGAGGGCGCGGCTGCGGGCCACGTTGACCAGGACCACGTCCCGCTCCCAGCCCAGCTCGGCCAGGACGGACTCGGCCTCGGCCAGGTTTTCGAGGGTCGCCAGGTTGCAGACCAGGCGGCCGCCCCGGCGCAGCCGGGCCGCCACCGCCCGCAGCACCTCCCGCAGGCGACCGCCCGAGCCGCCCACGAACACGGCGTCGGGGTCGGGCAGCGTCGCCAGCGCCTCGGGCGCCTCCCCGAGCACGGCCACCAGGTTGTCGGCCCGGAAGCGGGCGGCGTTCTCGCGGACGCGCGCCACGTCCTCGGCGCGCCGTTCCACGGCGTACACCCGGCCGTCCGGCACCAGCCGCGCCGCCTCGATGCCCACGGAGCCGGTGCCGGCGCCCACGTCCCACACGGTGTCCCCAGGCCGCAGGGCAAGCCGCGCCAGGCTGACGGCGCGCACCTCCAGCTTGGTGATGAGGCCGGCCTGCGGCCGCCGCTGGGCGAACGCCTGGTCGGGGAGGCCCAGCACGGGCCAGGGCCGAGGCGCGGCGTCCGGGGCATCCGGCCCCAGGGCCGGCCGGGCGGCGCCGCCGGCGCGCTCCGCGTCCACCAGGACCAGCACGTTGAGGGGAGCGAACTCGCGGCCGACCAAGCCGGCGAGGTCGCTGGCCACGACCCGCTCCTCGGGCGTGCCCAGGTTCTCGCAG